>CAZHKI010000057.1:0-10086 GCA_964533365.1 uncultured Maribellus sp.
GAGATTCTATAACCATTGCCCGCCGGTAGTTGGTCAATGCTGCCACGGCCTCATCAAATCCGCCTTTCACACAGCCCAGAGCAACCGGAACTGTTTGGTACGACTCCCCGGGTTTCAGCTTTTTCCACGCATCACCATGCAAGGCATCTGGTCCTCCGAGATACAAATAAGTGCTTCCTTCTTCGGTGTCCGACATTTCGCAGTGCCACGAACCATTATGCTCGATTTGCCAGAACCAGGTTATTCCGGCTTTTATGTTTTCTACCATCCCCATTGGCAAATACCGAACAGTTGACCATGAACCCACACTGCTGAATATTGCCCCGGTCAGATTAAAAGCGTTGTTTGAAGTCCACCCTAATTCTGATGGCCTTGAAGTATGCCATTGCGCTTCTGCCTTCCAACTATTGAAGGCGTAATGAATACGGATGTTTTCTTCAGGCAGACCGGGAGTAATGTTGCTGTAATTATTCAAAACGGCAGAACTCATATATTCTATCCCCACATCCTGGCTCCCTTCGTTTATGACTCGTGTATAACGCCTTACCGTTGGGGACACATCATGATATTCGTAATAAGATTCAACCCGGAGTCCGAGAATGGTATCTTTTTGAACAAGGATAACCTGTTTCCCATAATTTGTAATCTTTTCCCTTTTCTCAAGAAAAATGAGCCTCATCCCCGGATTCCCACCTGTTAATTTTACCCCGTGATGAGAGGCTTGATTTTCTCCTGTACAGTGGAGAAAAACTTCATTGCTTTCTTCATTTCCTGCCGGGAAAGAATCAATAGCCGGGATATATCCGGAAGGCAAAAAAGACAGAGCCCGCAAGTATTTGTCGTTTTGAAAATCAAAAGAAATACTCAGCCTTTTCGGATGAACAAAAAATGCTTGTGGCTCATTTTGATCCGACTGCCCATAAATATCCGGCACAAAAAACAAAAACAGGATAAGAAGAAAAAGACTACGGTTCATATGAAACTAGAATTGGTCAATAGTTAATATTTTCGGAATCAGTAACCTTAAAAACAGGTTTATTCCCAACATCTGTCAGTACATTTTGAAAATTAAAATCCTTACAGTAATTCAATGAAATGGTCGCATTTTCAGGAAGCTTAATATTCCTAAAAAGCAAAGAGTGAGTGTAGTTACTGATACCTTGATAGCCATCGACAATAATAACTGCCTTGCTGGTATCGGCAAGGGACATGTCGATATCCGAAAATTCCATGTTTCTTAAAAACGGTAATTTCGGAGCAGGTTCTCCATCATTGTTGTAACCTACATTTGTTTTAATGGTAATTTTCTGAAGTTTACAATTTCGCACTTTAAAATCTTCAACAAAACCGCCGCGGTCTTTGGTAACTTTGATCTGTACCCCATGCTTCAGGTTTCCTAATTCGCAATCACGGATCACCACATTTCTCACCCCACCTGACATTTCACTGCCAACGGCCAAACTGTGGCCTTCAATAAAATGACAGTCAGAGATAAAAACATTTTCCGTAGGTTTTGCAATGAAATAGCCTTCCGGATTTTTACCTGACTTGATGGCAATACAATCGTCGTTGGTTGAAAAAGTACAATTGAATATGTAGGAATTTATTGATGAATCCGGGTCGATTCCATCGCCGTTATCTGCAGCGCTGTTAATCGTAAGGTCATGGCAGGCGATATTTTTACTGTAGATGTAATGGATGGTCCAGCAAGGCGATTCTTCAATAGTAAGCCCCTGAATATTTACATTCTGGCAGTTCATCAGGCAAATCAACCGCCCCCGGCCACGTTCACCTTCAACATCCATCATTGCCTGACCTAAAACCTGTCCTCCTCCGCTGATTTTTCCTTTGCCCCTGATTGATAAGTTGGTGGTAGTATAACCTCCTGAACGATCTAATTTTCCTGCGGTCAGTAAACTGGCAAAAGTTTTGAGTTCCCAACCTTCGAACCGGTTAAGGATCATGGGATAATAATCTTCTATATCGGCGCTTCCTTTCAATATTCCGCCTTCAGCAATATATAAAGTCATATCGCTTTTCAGAAATAAAGCCCCGCTTAAAAAGGTCCCGGACGGGATATAAACTGTCCCTCCCGGAGAACAAGCATCAATAGCCTCTTGTATGGCTTTCGTGTTTTTTGTAATGCCATCCCCTTTTGCCCCAAATGACAATACATTAAAAATTTCTCCGGCTTCTTTGGTATTCCTGACCAATGTTTCGCCGGGTTCAGATTGTTTCCCTTTTGCATCTTTCGTTTTAACAAAAAAGGAATAGGATTTTCCCGGGATCAGACCAGTTGCCGTATAATTTGTTTTATTCACTGTAGCAACCAATGATCCATCCTGATAAACTTCAAAACTCACCGTTGCGGTACAGCTATCCGGCTTCTCCCACAAAAGGGTAATTGTTGAATCGGTTTCCGATTCAGGAGGAGCAATCAGATTTCGTGGAATTCCCGGATTATTGATTGATTGCACCCCACAGGAAGTTAATCCCGTCACCAGAAAAGCTATTATTCCTGTTCCCAATAAAAAATTTATTCTCATTTGTTCTAATTTTTAAGATGTCAGATCACAATTTAAAAACTGATTAAACAGAAGGGTTTCATGTAAATCTCATTTTAATTTTTGAAATGGAAATCGGCAAAATCCATAAAACATTGCCAATCGTATAAAGTCACATCATGTTTCCCTGTACGGATATGATAGCCAATGGTCCCTATAACAGGATGATTGACAGGAGGCATCGTTTGTGAAGGAAATCCCGTTTCCCCTAAAAAATTATATACAGAAGAGGCTGCAACACAAGAAAGATATTCACCCTTTGGATCGGCCCATAAATCGTCTTCGGCACTGGCCACATAAACCGGTCGTGGAGCAATCAGGGTTAATAATTCGTGTTGATCGACCGGTAAAAGATTTTCTTTACCAGTATATTTACTGAAGTTTTCGCAGAACCAAAAAGGAACAGCAGATTGCATAAAATCAAGAGGTTCGCCATAAATTCTTTTGGTTAGCGCAGCTCCAACGCGTCCTGAATTGTTCGAGATCACCAGAGCAAATCTTTTGTCGGAAGCTCCGGCCCATAGCGCAGTTTTTCCTAACCGGGAATGTCCTATGATGGCAACTTTCTTCGCATTAACAGCTTTATTGGTTTCCAGGTAATCCATTACACGTGACAGACCCCATGCCCACGAAGAAATTTTTCCCCATGAAGTATTATCGCGTTGTTCGTCAAACAAACGATGAACGCCGTTTTTGAACGCATCCCTGTCATCCGGATCAATATCCCCGTAATTTAGTGTAACGAGTCCATACCCCCGGGAAAGAATCTCTTTTATGGGCCACCTCGAAACAAACAAACCACGTGAACCTTCAGTAGCTTTGTGTTCGGTTATCTTGTAATCGTTATTGTTGCGTACCCATCCCGGAGTGAGGGTGACATCCGTTTCGTTGGTAATGGTATGATTTCCATAAAAATTATAACCAAGAAAGACAGGCACAGGCTTGGGTGAATGGGGTATATAAATCAGCAGTAATACATTTAATTGGTTGTTCCCGTTTTTAATATGGAGCATTACTTCTTCCCGGGTTGCCAGTCCATCAAAAATTTTTTCCTTTTGTGAAACCGTAGTCACCTCAATTTTTCCATGCCACTCGAGGATGATGCCATAAATTTCTTCGCTGAACATTTTATAAATCTCATCCCTTCTTTTGTTCCAATCGTGTTTGGTTACAACCTTCGAACCATCATTGAACATTAACGGATCGGGCAGGATGTATGCCGGAACTTTCGATTCGTCATAATTGCCGGGGTCTTGTTGCGCCACGACTGAGTATATTTCCAAAACAAGTATGATAAGGAAAATTGATAACTTTTTCATTTATAAAGCATTTTTGTCATTTACACTAACACAACTTCTATTTCAGCCTTACTGTTTCAATTCTTTGATCGTATAGAAATCCTAAATCGTTTTTGAATTCCGGGAAAAGCTGCTGCTCTGTTCACCCCGGATTTTGCTGGTATCAGGGTAATTTCTCCGGACGCAGTGTTGCCGTTGACGGATCAAGCGCCAAATATCCATCGCGGTGTACAATCCCAAGTTTTTTATCCATAAGCTCTTCAACCGGATCGGGGCCGCCAAAACCCAGACGAGCCCTCACTTCACGGCGCAGCCACCAGTAACCCGAATTCCAGGAATAAAGGTGATGCCCATGCGGCTCTCCGTTGATTGTGTTGATCGATTCATGAAAAGCAGGCATAAAGGCCAATTCCTTTTCTAATCGCCACACCAGTTGATCATCCACCCATTTGGTATCCATCCCATGAATTAGACCATCCAGATAATTGGCTGCATCATTTAAAAACCATGAACCGCCATTGGTGTAAACCCCCGTGTGTCCATCCATCAAATCACCGTTTGCTTTCGATATAACCCGCATTCCGTAAGGAGACTGGATACGCATCGTAGTTTCGAGATGCTTTTTCACCATCTCATCGGGCAACAATTTTTTCCCAAAAACGACATAAGTCAAAACTTCTCCATACAACGCATCCTGTCCGATATTTTCCTGCTGTTTCAGACTGGTAACCATATACCCTCCTTCTTTGTTGAACATTTGCTGATACCCGGCAATCGCTTTGTCAATATCTTCATCCGTTACCGGGAATCCCAGTTCTTTCGCTGCCATCAATGCGCCGCAATGAAATCCCTGATTGGAAGATGGAGCATCGTCGTCCTCGTAGTTTAACTGGTCATGATAGGTTTTGTAACATTTTTTATCGGGGTGAAGCCGTGGCGGAATATATAAACCATCCACTTCATGTTCCCGGATAAAACGATAAGCGCGTCCGACGGTTCTCATATCAGGATTTCCTCCAGCGCGTTTAACAATTAGCGACCAGATCAGGTAATACTGTGCATTATCTTCGTAATCCAGCCGTTCATAAAAAACAGCGGCATTGGCTTCTTCATCAAATTTCACATCGTCCAGTCCACGGCTCATGTAAAAACCATCAGTAACCCATTGCTTCCATCCGTAGGCAACACCTGAAATGAAAATGTAATCGCTTTCGGGTCGCAACAGATTCCTGCGCAACAGCAGATAGGAAGTATTTCTTAAGATTGCTTCAATTCCTGACTGTTTAAACCCTTTGGCATTAGCCAATGCCAGGTGGGCGGCTAATTGCACATCGTACAACGATTTTACATCGGCGGAAAATATCCAGGTTTTCCATGTTTGGGTTTCACCTTGTTCGATGTGTTGCCAACCGTCAAACATTGCCCGATAAACACTGGTGGCATCTGATTTAAAAGGAATTGCTATTTCCCTCTTCACAGAACCATCACCATTGCATAGCGACAGGGTATTGTTCTCCCTGTCAAAATTCATAAAACTCCGGTTTTCCCACATTCCGGGTGTATCGCCAACTATTCCATATAGTTTGTCACCGCTACGAATACCCATAAACGGAAAAGTTTGTCTGCTTTGATTGCTTCCAAATTCAGGTCCGAAACAACTAGGAGTATAATTCTTTGACTTTTTCTCTTCTCCCATAAAAGAATAAAAATCCCCCTTTAGCATCGCTTTCCAACCAAAATCCAGATAATACCGTTGATCCGATTTAGCTTTTACGGTTACTGTGCGTTCAATCAATCCGGTTGTGATTATCCGGTAGGACTCAGAGATTTCCAACCCATTTGTCCGACCGCCTTCAAGACAAAGAATTCCATTATTTTCAGCGCTCTTGCCATACCGGATTTCTGTTGTATCGTTTGGTTGAATAACCAACAAGCCTTCGCCTTTTGGTAACGATGAAAAAACAATCTTTTCTCCATCCTTTATTTGCATGGTGAGACCATTTGAAAAAGATTGTATTGCAGGCCGTATAGCTGCAGTAATATCAAAAGATATTAAAAAAGAGAAAAAACAATAACATATTAATCTGTAATACAATTTATTAAACATTTTCATTTCATTAATTTTTTACTATTTATTTTCAACAACAAAAGAATTGGGATATGTGACAAAATATCGACGTTGGCTGTCAAACGATCTTATCCAGGTATCAAATTTTCGTTCATCCTCATACATGTCGATGATCCGCGCCCCTATCTCAAGATTACCGTAACTTTCCAAACCCGTTTTACAACCATACGCAAGGGCAATATTGTGCAAACATCCGATGTAGTTGTTATTATGGTCGTGGCCTACGAAGATCCCCATCACATCATTTTTCTGGAGCATCGACGTAAAAAGCCCGGAATTTAAAACTGAAGAACAAGGTGTTTCTCCACATTCTCCAATAATTGATTTTTGATTTAAAACTTCTTTGAATTCAGGAAGAGGAATATGAAAAAATGCCAGTGCAGGTAACGGTTTTCCTCCATTTAAATTACAGAGTTTTTCACTAATCCCGCGATACCAGGCTATCTGATCAAATTGAATCCAGTCGTATTTCGTAATGCTCCTGTCAGGGAAATAGGAATTCGAATCAAATAAATAAATAAGGGCAGCCGATTTTGATGATTTTGACGAACGTAAAATTAAAACACCGTTCCCTGAACCTGAAATCTTATCTGCACTAAAACTTGTCTGGCAGTAATAGGGCAATTCTGAAACGATGTCAAAAATTTGTTTCCCGTTAAGTTCGGTTCTTTTATCATGGTTCCCAAATGTAATGCCCCACGGAACCTTTGCATCAATCATGGGTTGCGCGATTATTAACCAGTTTTCCCTATAATTAGTTGATGAACGGGAATCAATATCACCTGTTAAAACTACCATATCTGGTTTTTCTTCGTTTATCACGGTTCTCATCAACGCCAGCACACTATCCGACTTTTGTTTATTGTCTTTTAGATGTAGATCCGTAAATTGAACGATCCTGAATTTGCCTCCCAAATCAAATTTAAGTTGCGTCTTGACATTTTTACCGCTTGCCCACGATGTCATCGCAATGGCAACAATACCAATTAAGACCAGGCCAATATTCTTCCTCATTTCCATGACTTTCAATTAGATTTGATTTAGTTCCACTTTTGCTAAAGGGCATTCATCTATCGTTTATTAATTTTTCAACTGCCGCCTCCAAGTATTTGCGGTGCGCCAAATCAGAATCCTGTAACAACCTGTTATTCTCCATCCGGATATTTGTTTCCGGCGTACTGTTATATCGCACAGGCAGAATTCCTTCACCACAGCTTAAAATATTGTTTTCAACCAGGTTGGAGTTTGCTTTATGAAACCGCAAAGGCGACCGGGCAATGTTGTAAATTATATTTCCTGTAATGGTCACTTCGGTGGTGCCTTCGTCCAAAAACATGCCGTTACTTTCGGCCCGGCCTGCATTGATTTTTACATCATGAATAAGGTTATCGGCAATAACACTTCCGGGTTGCAGTCCCAGCATATATATTCCGCCGCCATCGCTTAAAACACCCATCACATGGTGAATATGATTGCCTGTTAATTGATTGTCTCGGCAAGGTGTAGGAACAGGGCTCCATTCCCAACCGATCGAAATTCCGGTGTAAGGCAGATTGAAAACCTGGTTTTTGCGTACTTGAGTTCCTGCGGTCAACCCGCACCATATTCCCACTGCCCCGAAAAATTGTTTTCCACAATCGGCAATGACATTCCCTGTCACCGAATTTCCTGTTGCCACCTGTTCAGGTGCAGTTTTCCACCACAGACCGCCGTTTACGATCCGGTCACTACCCTCTCCAACCATTACACCATTTCCTGAAATATCTTCAAAGCCCGATCTGGAAACCTCACAATTGACACTGCCGGTACCAAACCATAACCCGGAGCCACCCAGATGCCGGAAGTTACAACCAATGAACGAACAGTTTTCTGCCCATTTCAAGTTCACTGCCGCAGGCACCACAGCCCATTCGCTCTTGGCAGGTCTCGGATCAAAATGACAAGCCTGAATTCCGGCATAGCCTTTTTCGGGCAGCATCCACGAACAATATTGAAATGTAATCCCTTGAAATGCAATATTTTTCACTTTCTTTTGTTCCGTTCCGACAATCTCCAGTAAATGCGGGCCAGCAACAGGCACAATTATCTCCGAATTGTCAGGGGTTTCGCCTTTGGGCAGCGCCAAAAAAAGCAACCTATTTAAGGAATCAAAAAACCATTCGCCCGGGGAATCTAAAAATGCTTTTGAATTTTCAAGAAAATAGCGTGGGTTCTTCTCCCAATGATCGAGGTTGAAAAAGCTGAGGCACTTCGCACCGATAGAATCCACTGCAGTGATTTTTGACTGACTGTAATCAATCTCGTCTACCTGAATCCGGGAAACGGACCAGTCGTGCAACACGACCATTTCCACCAGTTGTGGGTTGTCCGGTATCGGGAAATCCCCGGTGTTAAAATTAAAATTGGTTCGACGGTCAGCGCCGACCCTGGCAACGTGAAGGTAACCGCTATTGGGGTGTCGCGCACGAATAGCCCTTTTCCCGTCAACAAACAATTCGCGAAAACCCGGTTTTATTATATCAGGAACCTGGGCCACCCAAAGACCCTTATCTGTTTTTTTCCATCCCGTAATTTTTACTCCTCCTGAAATCACAGGTTTTTCTCCTTCAACAGCCTTGTAAAATATCTGAAAATCACTAGATTTTGAATCTTCTAAACCAAATTTCAAGGATTCTGTAAGATAATAAGTACCCCCGTTAAGCCAAACGGATATATCTCCTTTTTGTTTGTTAGCCAAATTCTTACGGACGGCAATCTGAGCCCGCTGAATTGTTTTAAACGGCTTTTCTTTCGACCCGATATTTCTGTCATTGCCGGTTGGCGAGACATAATATTCTGACTGGGTGTAGCCTTCCATGGTCGACAGGCATAAAATGATTATGAGAAAAAAGAATAAATATTGTACTTTCATATCTACCAGTACTTTTCAGTGATTATCCGTTTGTTATTAATCTTATTCCTGTATTGCCTCCTTTTGACAGGGAAATATCAAGCGGGGCATTTGTTTTATACGAGCCACAGGTAAAATCGGGAATGTCGATTGGCATTGAGCCATTGCTAACCGACCATTCGCTCAATGGGGTAATACAACTCCATAATGCAGCATCGTAAACATCCATATCCATCGGCAGGCCATTCCGCAAACAGTCGATCAAACGCCAATTCAGCAGAAAGTCCATTCCTCCATGACCGCCAATTTGTTTGGCCGTTTCGCCGATCCGTTTTATAATTTCGGGCGAATACTCCTCCCAAACTGCCTTCATTTTTTCATCTTCCAGCCATTCATGCCCCAACGATATACGTTCAGGAGATGGATATTTTTGGGCAGCGCCTTTTGTCCCGCTTAGCATGTGAATACGGGAATATACCCGGGGGCTGGTGATGTCGTACTGCAACATAATCGTTCTCCCTTTTTCTGTTCGGAGAATCGAAGTATTCATGTTTCCCCTGTAGGAATTGGTGTCGAATTCTTTGTAAAAACTATCCTTTTGAGCCAGTTCAGCCGCCACTTTTCCCATCATAAAATCAACTGACGACATGGAAACCATGCGGGTGAGGCGATCACCCCGATTGATATCCATTGCCTGACATACAGGACCTAAACCATGTGTCGGATATAGATTCCCGTTTTTATGCTGGCTTTCTTTCAAACGCCACATATCGCCATCCTTTCTTTTTTTGAAATTATTTTGATGGTGAATGTACCCGGCATCGGCATGAATGAGATCGCCGAAATAGCCCTGCCTGACCATATTGAGAGTCAGTAACTCAAAGAAATCGTAACAACAATTTTCGAGTACCAAACAATGTTTTCTTGTCTTTTCTGATGTTTCAACCAGTTGCCAGGCTTCTTCAATGGTCGATGCTGCAGGAACTTCAACAGCCACATGTTTGCCACATTCCATTGCATAAACAGCGATTTGTGCATGAAGGGGGCCTCGGGGAACCGAAATATGGATTAAATCAAGATCGGGGCTCTGGCACATTTCTTTCCAGGCATCATCGCTTCCACCGTAAGTTTTGGCAATAGGCCAGGCTGAATCAGAAAGTACCTTCTGAGCCTCCTCAACTTTCGACATTCTCTTATCGCACAAGG
>CAZHKI010000057.1:10096-12856 GCA_964533365.1 uncultured Maribellus sp.
TATGTAACATCGTTTTCAGATTAACTGAACCGCGATCTCCAAGCCCCACAAAACCGACACGTACGGTTTCAATCTTTGGCGCCTCATAGCCACACATGTTAAAAACTTGTTTGTGCGATTTTTTTACCGTTCGTTCAACCTCCGGTTTTATAGATTCTTTTGATCCGGGATCGGATATAAATCCTGTAGTAGCTATAGCTCCTGCTCCAATAGTTGCTTGTTTTAAAAAATTTCGCCTGTTTGTATTCATTTCGGTTAGTTGGTTTATTGATGTTTTTTATAAGTAATTACAGATCATTGATATTTTAGGTAAATTTCATTTTCACAGAAAGTATTTTTCGATTTCCACCTCGCAATCTCTTATTCCGATTGGCAATTTGCCTGTAAACAAACCATTCCCGAGGTCTTCAAATGTTACATTATCTGACTTCGGTATCCCTTTCTCAAGCCAGATTGCAAAGGGGCCGCTTTCTTTCAAGATGAATGTCAACTTATTGCCACGGATATTTATATCCTTTACTGTCGCAGGGGAAAGATATTTATCGGTGCGGCCAATAACTGCGAATCCATCACGAATCGGACAAAGATGAAATAAGCGGTCAGAAACCGGGGCGAGTTCAAATTGAAACAGACTATCCCGAATGACTTGCTGATTATACCAATCGTATATCAAAATATTTTTCCCTGACTTATCCCAATGCCCGGGATAAGGTTGAAGCATGGCAGAAGCATGTTTGTAATCATTAACCGAAACAGTAGCTTTCAGCACCGAATCCGTGTTATAAATATTATACACGACCACACTTGCTGCCTGATTTTCTAAAGGCGCAATCACCGCATAAGGAACTGCTTCATTAACCGGATCAATAAATGCGGAGTGAGGCAAAGGAATAGCCGGAGCTTCGGGGCGAATTAACAAACCATCCTGATAAATTAATGGGGTGGTATATTCACTTGAAATTCTATCCGGATTGTCAGAAAGATAAACCGGGGCTCCTGACATGGCTTTGGAAACAGCAAGCATCCGGCCAACTTTTAGATCATCGGAATGAAACATATCATGGTCGGGCCAGACCGATTGCCCCAAAATTGCAGAAAGGTGGTATGACTGATAAATATGTGATTTCAATGTTGCCGGATTTCCTTTGCGATAATCGCGACTTACACGGGTCACATTGCTTGTGCTGGTTGTGAAGAGCCCAACAGGTCCATGAGCCATACAATTCAGCAATGGTACATTTCGGTCATTGGCCGACTTTTCCAAAGCTTCCCGACACAGGACAGCGGCCTGCACCGGGTTATTCGTGGTTGAATACGAAAGAATATTGGATGCCTGATCGTCCATTTTCACAAAATCGAACCCTTGTTGCTCATAGGTTTCGATCAATGTATTGTAATAATAACCGGTTGATTCCTTTGAATTTATTGGAACCATATATTTTTTACCCTGATTTAAGTCTTTGTTTTCCAATGTCATTAAATGGGATTTCATTTTCTTATCAAATTCGTTGCATGGTGATATCCGGCCCCACCAGCCATTCATATTTAACCAAACGCCCATCCAACGGATTTTGTCATCTTTCTTTGAAGTGATGGTTTGCCAACCGTTTGGAAATTTATTATTTACATCAAAATTAAGCAGTTGCCTCTCTTTTACATTGAGATGCCCGTCGTCAACCAATACCCAGCGAACCGGAACGGTCGACTTTTTCAACTTTTCAATCGCCTCCAGAAGTATTTTTTCTGAAATTGAATCTTTGTATTCTTCCCATGAACACCATCCCAGGTACCGAAATACATCAGGGTATACTTTATTACTCCGGTCAAATACATCCCCTTTTAGCATTGGATGGTTGCTTCCCAGTTCCCAGGCTTCGCGCCAAGCCCCGTAGTAATCGTGATTGATTGACCAGGCCAATAACGGCAAATCACCATCAAATGAATCTTTCCCCAGATTCCCAACATTGAGCATCAGTTTCCCGTCTTCCGTAATCTGAAGCCATGTCATTGTGGTAGATGTGGTTAACGGAAGAACAACAAGTGTTTTACCATTTTCCAGTTGAAACATGGCCAGGTAACCCATTGAATTGGGATTCCCGATCTCCTCCATTCGGACCTTCAGCGCCTCCCGGATATCGGATGAAAATTTCCACGGCAAAAGGCTATTGGTACAAACACCCGGATACGTTGCCCGACTGTCGTTGCTATAATAAATACCAGCCGAATATTCCGGCAATACAATTTCAAACTGACTAAAAAGACCACTTTTGTCAGGAGAAAGATGAACGTTATTCAATTCCCATAAGCCTTTATCTCCGGAATTTATTAAATCAATCTCATTAACAGGCAAGACTTTTCGGGTAAATGCTGAAAACAAAAAGATTAACAAGAAAACTAAAATGCAGTATTTTATTGAATCGTTCTTCATGATAACCTGACTATCTAATTTGATGAGGATTTTCCTATTTTTCATCTTGAGAGCGATTGTTTTTTGCTTTCACTTTTATTTGTAACAATTTGAA
Organism: uncultured Maribellus sp.; assembly: GCA_964533365.1. GTDB lineage: Bacteria > Bacteroidota > Bacteroidia > Bacteroidales > Prolixibacteraceae > Draconibacterium. The sequence goes on from CAZHKI010000057.1 coordinate 12,619, forward strand.
TATAAGTAGATAATATCACTTTTTATACTTTTTACTTTAGACTTTTAAGTAATAAATTCCGGGAGGGAGAAATTCTTATTTATCGTTATAAAATACCTGTACATGTATTGTTTTCTCCCTCGTGGGTAAAACGATTATTTCACGGTTACGATCCCAGTTATTCCATACTTCACCATTTAACAATACTGATTTTATGGGTTTTTCAAATGGGGCATGAACAAATAGTTTCACAATCTTC
>CAZHKI010000058.1:0-12758 GCA_964533365.1 uncultured Maribellus sp.
GAAAAAGGGGGAACGCATTTCAATCCCGGTTGAAACAAAAGTGAGGCGATCCGATAAAGTATATAAAGTTGTTGATGCAAAGGAGGTTAAAGATCGCCAGTAAAATAATATTTTACTATAATCATCGTTTTTCTGTAAAAAGTAGTTATTTTTATTTTTGTTTCACAAATCATTATACGTAGCATGAACCTAAAATTAAAACTTACCCTGATTATTGCTGTTCTGTATGGGAATGTATTTGGACAGGATTTAAAACTCCGGATTGGAACCAACTTTGGAAAATTCAGCAAGGAAATTGGACAGGAAGAAGTGATTCACCCTTACATCAATATCATGTCACCGGATAGGTACGGAGTTGATTTCACATCAGATATGAAAATGGGTTTTGAATCGGAACTCATGTTACAGTGGACGCCTAATATTGAAACCGGGATTGAATTCCGGTACTCCCAATTTTCAGGAAATAGTGATACCCTTACTTCATATTACAATTTTCTGTTTTCAGAAGAATGGCCCGATAATGACCGGTTTGTAAATGCACCATTGGTTTATCAGTCGTCGGCTATGAGTTTTTTGCTGAATTTCAGGTATTACCTGGCGCCAGGAGGGAATATTAATCCTTTTATCAAGTTAACAGGGGGCGTTTCGATGGTTGGCGCTGAATTGAATTATAAAGACCGGAGTTTATGGGAAGAAGGCGAAGCCGGTGTTTTGTTTTCTGCAGGTACCGAAAACAGCAGCGATTCACGGAAAACGGCTTTGTATTATGGCGCCGGTGCCGGATTTAACTTCAAAATTTCAGATCAGGTTTCGATTTATCTCGATGGTTCGGCATCGGTTATTGGTTCTGATATTATCAACGGGATTCCGAATTACGATTATATTACAGCCGACCAGATGTTAAAACCAGTTGACGGTAAATCGTTGCTTTATACCTTTAGTATAGGATTGGTTTTCGATACAGGTAAAAATCTGGGATTAAGCAAAGGAGGTGCAACGAGTGGAAAAGGTTCGGGAAGGGGATCCGGGAGTACCACAAACTACCGGCCGTTTTACCGGCAAAAAAGGTAATTCTTAATTACCGGCAACAAAAAATGAAAAGCGGAAGGGTTACTCTTCCGCTTTTCATTTTTTGCTAATAATTCAAACTCTCATTCATTTACCCCAATTAACCAATCAATTTTAAGTTCACTCTAAAAACAAAGTCAACAAAAAGTACGAATCGGTGAAGTGATGGTTTCAGAAACAATATATATTTTAACAATTTTTAACCGGCTTAAGATTTAAGCCAGAGATGCAAATACTTTTTCAAGTAATTTTTTAGTTGCTATCACACCTTCTCTTTCGGGGAGTTCGCTGCCTTCGTATTCGATGCCGACAAAACCCTTATAACCTGCATCTTTAACGATCTTCATCAATCGGAAATAATCCGATTTGGTTTCGTTTCCTTCGGTATCGAAAGCGTTCGACTTGGCGCTGACGCCTTTGGCGTAAGGCATCAATAATTCAACTCCTTTGTAACGGTCGAACTCTTCGCCGGTTTGACGGTTGATGATAAAGTTACCGAAATCGGGTAACGTGCCAACCCGTTTGTGGTTGACCAGTTTCATTACACCGGCCAGCCAATCGCCGTTGCTCGATAAACCTCCATGGTTTTCGACAATCACATTGATTTTTTGGGTTTCGCCATATTCACAAAGCATGCGCAGGCCGTCGGCGGCCAGCTTTTGCTGTTCTTCGTATTCACCCTGGCTGCCAGCGTTAACGCGGATGGAATGACATCCGAGGAAGGCCGCTGCATCAATCCATTTTTTGTGGTTCTCAACGGTTTTAACCCGTTCGGCTTTGTCAGGATGTCCAACCATTCCTTCGCCATCGCACATGATCAATACGTTGGTTACCCCTTCGTTTTTGGCAATTTTTTTCAACTCGGCCAGTGATTTTCGGAAATTCAAGGTTGGTCATTTCGTTGGCAAACAATGTTTTATGAAACGACCACTCGGCTAATGAAATTTTGAAAAGCTGGTTCTTCCCGATAAATCCTGCAAGTGCCGGCGATGCTAATAATGTTCCGGCTGTGGCTGTTACCCCGGTTGTGATAAAATTTCTGCGGTTCATGGTATAATTCTGTTTTTATTTTTGGTTTGCCTGAAATTTATAAGATTAAATGTATTTGAACCGTTTGATGTTCTTTTTGGGCGTTTTTTCAAACTCTTCGTTAACCAGTTCAATGCTGCTGATTTGTTCGTATTTCGGAAGTTCGGAATTCACTTTTTTCCGGTTGTGTTCCATGATTTCGGTTAACCCCGATTCTTCGATGTTGTCAGTTTTAATGGCTTCAATATCGGGATAGATAAGGGCAACCAGCTTCCTTTTTCGTTCGGTTACCACGCATTCAGCAATGTAGGGCATGTTGCTGAGTTTTGCTTCGATTTCTTCAGGGTAAATGTTTTGACCCGACGGGCCGAGAATCATATTTTTTGAGCGTCCCTTGATGAAGATGAAATTATTTTTGTCAATGATCCCTAAATCACCCGTTTTCAGCCATCCGTCCTCCGTAAAGGCTTCCTGCGTGGCTTTTTCGTTTTTATAATATCCTAACATCACATTTTCGCCTTTTACCTGAATCTCTCCCACCGCATGGAATGGATCTTCCGAGTCAATACGGACTTCCATGCGATCGACAAGTGAGCCGGCCGATGTGGAAATGGTTTTGTTCCATGCTGAATAACTGATGAGTGGTCCACATTCGGTCATCCCGTAACCGATGGTAAACGGGAAGTTAATCCGTTTGAAAAATTTTTCAACATCAGCGCTCAAGGGCGCTCCGCCAATCTCAATTTCGAAGAAACGGCCACCAAAGGTTTCGACCAGTTTGGCGCGGATTTTCTTCAAAATGACTTTTGATAATACGGGAGTGGCAAGCAGTATTTTTATTGCCGGCTTTTGCAAGGTCGGGAGTAACTTTTTTTTGTAGATCTTCTCGATGATGAGGGGTACCGAAAGGATCAGGTGAGGTTGAACTTCTCCAAATACCCTGGTAATGATTGCCGGAGTTGGCATCTTGCTTAGAAAAGTGATATGGCAGCCTAAGGTTACCGGGAAGAGGAATTCGAAAAGTAACCCATATACATGGGCCATTGGGAGGAAAGATACTATTCTGTCGCCCGCTTTCAGGGGCATGTTATCCTGGGCAAAAATAATGTTCGACACCAGGCTCCGTTCAGGTATCATTACGCCTTTGGTAAAGCCTGAAGTGCCCGATGTATAGGAAATTACACACGTTTCTTCTTTGTTCCATTCTTCGAAGGCAAAACCTTGTTTTGTCAGTATGTTCTCCTTGTAATATTGAAACGAATCGGATAGTTTGTATTGCATGTTTTCGTCTTCGGCCCAAAACAGCGAAAAATCTTCGATAACCACTATTGCTTTCAGGTTTTCTGATTTCTTCGGATCGACTTTGTCGAGTAAAGATTTTGCCCCGATGACGAGTTTGGTTTCCGAATGGTTGATGATGTGGTTGGTATCGCTTTCATTAAAATCGGGGAGGATAGGGACAATAACCAATCCGGCTGAAATGGCAGACAAAAAAACAGCGCCCCAGTGGGCCGAATTCCTCCCCAGTACCGCAATTTTGTCGCCTCGCTGCAGTCCGGTAATCTGATAAAAAAGGTGTAGCGACTTAATAATGGTCGCCACTTCGCAATAGGTAAAATCTTTGCCCTCGTAATCGGAAAAGGCAAGATTTCCCCAGTTTTTATGAAAGGTCTCAGTATAAAATTTGGCCAAAGTGGATGTTGTCATATTTTATCAGTTTTAATCTGATAAATGTATTAAAAATCCCTGAATGTTAAAATGCTCCGGTTTATTTCAAACAGAGCCGGTAAAATTTCTTCATTTTTCCGGTTCTTTACTGGGAAACATTATTGGGAAAAGTCAGGAGCAATGTGATTGGAAATGGAGGGATTTGATGTTCTGGATAAATTATAGTGCGATGAAAGTTGCAGTGTGTTTTGGTTTTTGCTTTTCTGCAGGGAGTTCAGCAGATTACAGGTAGATGAGCAGATGATTTAATAAAAAAGCCGGTTTCGGATGAAACCGGCTTTGAAACTCTTTTCCCTTTTCTGTGCAGAAACATCATATTTGGTAACCCGTTTTGTGGATTTCATTCGGTATTTGGTTAAACAGCGCTCCAAATAATTACAGTAAACATCTGGTTGGAAGGACGGCACAGATTCCGGAAAACAGAGATTTGGGGAGGGGAATAATATTTTTGTACTTCATTTCAAATGTAATCCAATTGTCCAATAAATAAAGAACCTGATTTTGAATGTTCAATATTAAAAAGAATCATTCAGCTATTTTTTGGTAATGATTGAATGGTATTGAAATGAATGCATCTGGTATTTTTTAGTTAGTAAATGGAAGCTTCCAAAGAGGGATTGGCTTTTTCAGGAAGAAAAAGGAATGATGGGTACCAGCAGAATAATCCTTGTTCCGGGGTAGAGAGTGCCGGGGGAAAGTTCTTCGGTGATAATTTCGGAGTTCATTTTTAACCGTTCGCCAATTAGTTTCAGCCTTTTCTCGGTAATCGATACGCCCATGTTCAGGTTTTGCTCCGATTTTGAGAATGTTTTGGTTCGGGCCATTCCAATGCCATTGTCTTCGATAACGATGGCAATGCTTTTTTCATTTTTTGCCTTGAATCTGATGGCAATCTTCCCTTCTCCTTCCAAAGGAGAAATCCCGTGCCAGATGGCATTCTCGACAAATGGCTGAACAATCATGGAAGGGATTTCTATTTCATCGCCATCCATTTTTTCATCTACTTCGAGGGTGTATTCAAATTTATGGTTCATGCGTAATTTTTCCAGTTCGAGATAATTTTTCAGCCGTTCCACTTCGTCGTCGATGCTGATAGAATTCGATTTGAGCGAGTTCATGTTTTGCCGGATCAGGCGGGCAAACTGCGATAAATAGGTACCGGCTTCCTCGGCTTTGTTTTGTAAAAGATACCGTTGAATTGATCCCAGTGCGTTGAATATAAAATGGGGGTTCATCATCGATTGCAGGGCTTTGTGTTCGAGCGTGATGAGTAAACTGTCGGTTTCTTTCTTTTTAATCTGAATCCGGTAAAAAAAGCGGACAATCCAATAAATCAGCAGGGCAATTAAAAGTGATAGGATAATAAGTGTTGATGTCCGCTGGAAGAAGGTAGGGTTTACCCGTATTGGTAGTTCAATTACTTCGCTGTAATCTTCCATTCCCTTTCGGGCTTTTAATTTGAAAATGTAGTTACCGGGAGGCAGGTTAAGGTAAACCACCCTCAGTTCTTTTCCTTCAATCCAGTTTTTGTCAATCCCCTTGAGCATGTACGAATAGTTCGACGGGAATGAAGAATAATTCTGGCTTCCAAATTCGATGATTAATCTTCTTTTATTTTTAAACTCAACTGCCCCCGGATTAAAATTGTATTCGATATCGTCGAGAAAGATCTTTGAAAAATAGGGTTTGGGCTTGAGTACCTGCGCGTCAATGCACTCTTCCACCGGGATTAGAACCAATCCGTCGTCGGTTGCAATATATAGCGTGTTCTCGTGGCATACTATGTCGTTAATGTTGTTGAATTCGATGTTCAGCCGGTTTAGCTGAAGGGATTTATTCTCAATGATTTCCATTGGGTTCGAAATGAAATAAACGGTCCGCGAGGTGAAAAAGAACAACGTGGACCCGTCGTATACCATATCTTTGATCCGGTAATCAATCATCGATCTCAGTTTTTCAGTCAGGTCGAAATGATTGTGTTTGTGCATCAGGATAAGTTTGTTCCCAATAAAATTGTACAAATCGGTTTCGTCGTTCAGTTTAAGGTGCGAAGTGATGGTCAGTCCGTTATAAGGTTCCAGATCTTTAATATAGTAGAGAGAATCGGGGGTATAGTAGAAATTTTTGGTGGCATTAATGACAACCTGGTTTTGGCAATTGATAAACACATTATTTATGCGTCCGGCCTGGTTTAACCGGATGGTGTTGAATGAAAAATTGTTTTTCAGTTCTATCTGTATCAGCCGCTCGTTTACAAATGAATACAAAAACTCTTCAGCGGGATCAATGGCAATTTTTTTAACGGTGTGGTATATCGTTTTTAATTTGCCAGAATGAAATGTTTTTAAAGTTTGATTGCATATCACATCCGGGATAATGTACATTTCGGTGCTGTTACCGTGAATGATAACCGTATTGTCCCTGAGTTGAAAGATGTTGTTCAGGATGTTCCCGTGGATATCGATTCTTGCCGGGAAGAGTTGTTGGTTACAAATCATGAATAGCGATTTGCCGTTTGTTGTCCAGATGCCACCATTATTTGCCGGCGCCAGATCGGTTAATCCCTCATCCAAAAAATGACTTTTCGGGAAAAATTTAAATTTCAGGATTTCGCGGTTAATTTTATAAATGCCGGAGGAGGAGGAGGTTATCCAGATGTTGTTTTCATTGTCGGGCAATAATCCCTGAGCAGATTTAATATCGAGGTATAAAATCAATTCATTGTCTTTGTAGCAAAAAACGCCTTTGTCAAATGTCGCCACCCAGATATAACCCTCTTGATCGACGATTATTGAATTGATAAACTGTGTTTCGGTTTGGAATGCTTTTGGGGGAATCATTTCTCCGTTGTCGAAAAAATGGATGAAAAACGAGCGATCCAAAACAATATTGTCGTGTTTTTTACCTTCAAAAACCTTGAGGATTCCTTCATGAACCCTTTTTAAGGTTAACTCGCCGTCAATTTCATTCGTTGAATAGATCCCCTGCGAAGTCCACAACAGAAAACGATCTTCTTCTGATTTGTTGAAATAATGCAGCCCGGCATCGTTTAAATTGTTAAATCCAAAATTTTTATAATCAACCAGTTCATTGTTCTTGATTGCAAAAACCTCGGAAAAGGTATTATAAAAATAAAGGGTTGAGTCGGCGTCCTGAAAAAAATTAATGAGGTAGAAGCGGGTTTTTAACTCGTTTAAAAAGGGGGCATTTTCCGAATTGTAGAATGTGTTTTCATAGAAGTAATTGGTTGTCCCGTTTAAGTTGAAAAACCACAGCCGTCCCTGGAGGTCTTCTTTCATCCGCATCACCACATTGTCGCTCAGCCCGTCATCAACCGAGAAGTTGATGAAACTGCTGCCGTCGAAGCGGATAACGCCGGAATCGGTGGTAAACCACATGAATCCTTTGCTGTCGCGGTAAATATGAATGATTTTGTTGGTAGGCAGCCCGTCGGCTATCGTATAGTTTTTTATAAAGGGATTTTGGGCTTTTGTCATATGCGACAAACCCAACAGTAAGAATAGTATCAGGCAGGTTTTGTTCACTAATCGATGAATTTTGAGTGAAGCCCCACTGTTTCCCTGAATTCGAGAAAACGCCTGCGCGATATCGTCAACTTGGTGTTGTCGTCCAAAATGGCAAAGTAGCCCTGGTAACTTGAAAAACCTTTGAGGTATTGCATATTAATGACCGTCGATTTATGAATCCTGAAAAATACAGTCGGTTCCAGTACTTTTTCGAATTCGCCCAGCGACTTGCTTGATACAATTTTTTCGAGCCCCGACAAATGAAGGATTGTATAATTGCTGTCGGCTTCCAGGTAACGGATGGTGTTGACCTCCACAATCCGAAAACCGAATTTTTCGACAACCGTGATTTTGTCGCTCCGGGCGCCGTTGTTTTTTATCTGGTGCAGTAAATTCTCCAGCGATTCACTGTAAATTTTCTGAACGTCGTTTTTTTGTATCCTTAATCCGAGGTAATCGGTTGCTTTTTCGACTGATTCCCTCAGTTCCTGCGGGTTTATGGGTTTCAGAAGGTAATCGATGGCGTTGGTCTTTATCGCCTTGAGGGCATATTCTTCGTAAGCCGTGGTGAAAATAATGGCATAATTTTCTTTTTGAATCGACGCGATAAAATCGAACCCGTTTTCGTTGGGCATTGAAATGTCCAGAAAAATTACATGAACTTCATTCTTTTTCAGTAGTTGTCTTCCGGCTTCTGCTGAACCTGCGCTTCCGCACAATCTGATTCCGGGACAGTTTTGTTGAATCAAAATCTCCAGGGTCTGGCGGACATTTACCTCATCATCAATTATTATTGCGTTATACTGAGCCATATAACAAAGATAAAATTTATATCACAATCCGTTATGGTTCTGTGTGAATGGTTTCAATGATTGAACCAATGGTCGGCAAATTAGGGTAAGTGGTATCTTAAACCAGTCAATTGAAAGTGTTAAATTTTAAAAAATTCGTTTATTCCATTACTTTTGAAAGGCTTTTAACAATAATATTTTGGTCAGGTTATTCCATTTTTTTGAAAAACAGGAAATCTACCCGATAACAAAAAACAGGTCAGTATATCGAAATGGGACGAAAAGAATTTGAACAATTATTCCGTTTGTATTCTCCAAGGCTTAGGAGATATGCTGCCCATTTGCTGCACGACGAAGTTGCCGCTGCCGATTTGGTGCAGGATATTTATCTACAGTTATGGCAAAACCGTTGGCAGCCGGATTCCGCGGGGAATACAGGGTCTTATTTGTTTACCTTGCTTCGGAACAGATGTTTTAATTTGCTAAAACATAAAATTGTTGAAGAAAATTATACTATTCGGTCGGTCCGTTACGAAACAGAAGAATTGTATCATATTAGTTTTTCAGCCAGCGAAGATTTCGTGTCAACTGAAGAAAAATTAATGGTTGAACTGGAGATGATTGTTGCCGGTATGCCCGAAAAATGCCGGGAAGCTTTTCGTCTCAAGTGGTTCGAAGGCAAAAAAATCCGCGAAATTGCCGAATTGATGGGCATTTCAACCACCATGGTCGATAAGCATCTCGCCAAAGGACTTGAAATTGCCCGCCGAAAGCTGGATCCCGATACATTTGTTTTCTTTTTTGTACGTTTCAGCTCTTAACATCTTGCAGATTAATACTCCCTGATTTGTCTTATGTTCGTCATCTATTCCAATTCAATCAATATGGTTTTAACTTTTGTTTAGATTTTTTAACAAAAAATCAATTTACTGTAAAACAGTTTATTACAATTGTTTTTTATTAAAAAGTCAAAAATATAATTACATCATGTGAACAAAAGAGTGTTTTGTCTTTTTATAATGTTGAGACAAATTTAAAAGCAAAAACAATGAAAACAGGGAAATTATTTTTAGCGCTGATTTTAGCAACGTTCACAGCAGGCTCGGTAATGGCTACCGGAAACCTGAAAATGAACATTTCGGAGGGTGATAAAGAAGAAGCTGTGGTTGAAATTTCAAATTTGAAAACCAGTGTTTTTCAAATCGATTTAAAAGACGAATACGGGGAGGTAATTTTTCAAAAGAAAACCAAAGTGCCGTCAACTAATTACAGACGGGTTTATGATTTTTCGCGGCTTGACGATGGTACCTATTCCATGACGGTTAAAATAGACCGGGAAATGACGGAAAAACGGTTGGATATCCGTAATGGGCAGGTGAACGTTGTAGCAGAGAAAAAAGTGGTTGAACCATTTTTTATGCACGATAACCAGTATTTTAAAATGTCGTATCTGAATTTTACAGGCGAGGACGTTAAATTATATGTTTACGACATCAACCGGAATGAAATCTATCAAAAAAACTTTTCTTCGGATTTTACTATTCATCATGGACTCGACTTGTCGAAATTACCACGTGGAAATTATGAATTTGTCCTTTCTTCGGGGAATGATATTTTCGATTACAGAATTCAGTTATAGCAGATATTGCTTGAAATGCAAAAAGCGGTTTCCCGGGGGAAGCCGCTTTTTTTGTTTCACTTAAATTTTTTTTTAAAATTTTTGGTTCCAGGGTTGGTAAAATCAACATGAAATTGTATTACGGATATATTTTAAGTGAAACATGGAGCAAGCGTGGTTAAAAAAACAGATTCAACTTTTTCTCGAAGGGAAAATTTCAGTTGCCGGTGAGCGTGAATTGCTGGCATGGATTAAGCAGTCGGACGGAAACCGGCAGCTTTTCCTGAAATACCAGCAAATGCTTGGCGAAGAGCTGAAAGGCCGGGCCGGCATCGAAACAGCAGAAGCATGGAGAAAACTTCAAACGTTGTTACCGGAAAAATCCGGTACCCCGGTTCGCATTTTCATTAGCTGGTATCGGGTGGCTGCTGCTGTTGCCGCCGCGTTTATCATTGGTTTTATGGTTTCACAACTGATATCCGGCGGTTTGTTGCAGCAACCTTTTCAGCCGGTGGTACAGCAGAAAATCGTTGCCCCGTTTGGCGCCCGCACCAGTTTTGTATTACCCGATAGTTCAATAGTTTGGTTAAATTCCGGGTCGGAGCTGGAATTTCCTTCCCGTTTTGGCAAAAACCGTCCGGTTACCCTCTCGGGGGAAGCCTTTTTCGAAGTGACGAAGAATAAAGCGCCTTTTAGGGTGACCACACCCCAAGGTCAGGTCGAAGTAAAAGGTACTTCGTTTAACGTAAAAGCCTGGAAAAACGAAGGACTGGAAACCACCCTCGTTTCTGGATTGGTCAATGTATATGCACAAAACGGAAAAGGTGTGACCCTCCGGCCCGGACACCAGGCAGTCCTTACCCCAAAAGGTTTTGAGGTGGCCGAAGTGGAAACCGGCCTCTTCACTTCGTGGAAAGATGGAAAACTGATTTTCCGGAAAGAATACCTGCCTGAAATAGCCAAACGCCTCGAACGTTGGTATAATGTTAAAATTGAACTCGACAACGACCCGAGGCTTCGTGAAATCAGCTACACCGGAACCCTCGAAATGGAATCGTTCAGCGAGGTACTCAACCTGCTGGGAAAAACTGCCCCCGTGGCTTACACCTGGGATGAAAAGGCCCGGATCATAAAAATATCGTATCGAAAAAATAAAGATTAAAAATTTGCCTATGACCTGACAAATTGATGAAAACGTAAAAAAAGAGGCAGAACTGGTACTTCTGCCCCTTTAAAAATTGAATTAAATCAAGTAATTAACTCAAAGTTCAAATTTATGAAAAAATGGTGGTTATTCCATGGCACGATGCCATGGGCAATTAAAATTGTACGAAAAATGAAGCTAACAGCACTACTGGTTTGTATTTCGGCGTTCTGGAGCCTTGCCTTTGGCGGGTATGCCCAATCGGCAAAACTGACCGTTGTGATGGAAAATGCAACGGTAAAAAACATTCTCAGTGTTATTGAAGATCAAAGCGAGTTCCGGTTTTTTTACAGCGGCGAAGTGGATGTGGAACGTAAAATTTCGGTTAACCTGAAAGACGGGAAAATTTTTGACATCCTCGACGAAATTTTTGAGAATACCAATGTAAAATACGAATTGTATGGCCGGCAAATAGCGCTCATCGATAAATCGGAAACCTTTTTCGATAAAACGCTGACCCTGCAACAGGATGCGATGCAGCAAAAAACCGTTTCCGGCAAGGTAACCGACACCCGCAACCAGCCACTGCCCGGCGTTACCGTAGTTGTAAAAGGTACTACGCAAGGTACAATTACTAATGCTGATGGGGAATACACCTTGGCCAACCTGCCGTCAAACGCCACGTTACAGTTTTCGTTTGTGGGGATGAAAACGCAGGAAATTGTGGTTGGCAGCCAGACAAATATCAGTATTGTACTTGAAGAAGAGACAATTGGAATTGAGGAAGTGGTTGCCATAGGTTATGGTGTTCAAAAGAAAAAACTTGTTACTGGATCCACGATATAGGTATCCGGTAACGACCTTGTCAAGCAAAATTCGGTTGATGTGTTGGGAGCATTACAAAGTATGGCTCCAGGGGTAAATATTGTTCAAAATTCAGGTCAGCCCGGCGAAGGGTATAAAATAAATATTCGTGGGCTGGGAACAACTGGTTCATCAGCGCCGTTAATTGTTGTTGATGGCGTGGCAGGCGGTTCTCTTGAAGCGCTTGACCCCCAATGATATTGAATCGATTGATATTCTAAAAGATGCTGCTTCGTCAGCAATTTATGGAGCACGTGCAGCAAACGGGGTAATTCTTGTTGCAACAAAAAAAGGGAAAATAGGAAAATTCAGCTTAACATATGATGGCTATGCCGGAGTACAGAATTCTAATTTGAACGGCATCAATACCCTCAATGGCAAACAGTATATGGAGATTGTAAATGGTACCTTTGTTGCCGCAGGAGCAGCAGAGTATGATTTTGAAGCTCTCATTCCTAATTATTACGAGAGTATAATGAATGGTTCGTGGAAAGGTACAGACTGGATTGAAGAATCAAAAAATAAAAATGCGCCTATTCAAAGCCATGCCATAAACATCAGTGGCGGTTCTGAAATGTCGAGGGTTGCCATTGGCTTCTCTTACCTGGGGCAGGAAGGAACATTAGGAAAATCGGCCGTACCTGAATACGAGCGCTATACCGCACGTATTAACTCCGATCACTCATTGTGGAAGAAAGACGGACGTGATATTATCACTTTTGGTGAAAATGTAACTTATACCATTACCAATAAATCGGGACTTAATATTGGAGGGATATACAATAACAATGTCCGCGACCTGTTAACTGCTACTCCGCTACTGCCGGCTTATAACAGCGATAAAGATTACTACGTTTATGCCGATATGGTTGAAAACGACTGGGATTTTGACCAGGCAATTGTTAATCCTCTTGCAAAAATCTATGTCAATCATGGGATCACATGAAATTTTAGGTGGACAAAAAAAATAGATGAATCTTTGTTGTATT
>CAZHKI010000059.1:0-12681 GCA_964533365.1 uncultured Maribellus sp.
CGGTTTGATGAACACCCATCCAGTCGTTGGCCAAATCGGAACGGCCGGTTTTGGGGACCACCGTTTGTATTTCGGGAATATTCTGCATAAGTTTGCCCGCCAGCCAGTTGGCGTTTTCGATTGATTCGTCGAGAGTTACCGAAGGCATCCGCACCTGTTCGATTAAAATTGAGCCTTCATCGAGTTCGGGTAAAAATTCGGTACCAAGCCTCGTCATCAAAAAAATGGATGCCCCAAAAGCAGCGCCAGCGACCAAAACAACCAACCAACGCCGTTCAATGTATTTCTCAAGCGATTTCGAATAACGAGGACTGAGCCAGTCCATCAAATAATTTTTTCTGATTTTAACCCCTTTTCTGAAAACGATGGATGAAATGGCCGGCACAAAAATCAACGCCAGCAGCAACGAACCAAAAACAGCAGCAGCCACGGTAATAGCCATCGGACGGAAAAGAATTCCTTCCATTCCGCTAAAAGTCATGATGGGAACGTAAACCATTAAAATAATGAGAACCCCGAAAAAAATGGGACGAACTACCTGCTGGGCCGAACTGCGTATGATTTCATCCCGGTTCCCGGCCCGATCTTTTTGCATACCGTGAACGATATTTTCGATCATCACAACCGATCCATCGACAACCATCCCAAAGTCGATGGCACCGAGGCTCATCAGGTTGGCAGCAAGTCCGAATTCGCGCATCCCGATAAAGGCAAAAAGCATCGAAAATGGAATAACCATGGCGACAATCAGGGCGCCCGAAATTTCGCCCAGTAAAAGCAACAGCACCACAATCACCAGAAAACCTCCTTCCACGAGGTTGGTTGAAATGGTAGCAGTTGTACGGTCAATCAGATCCGATTGATCGTAAAACTTTTCAATGGTTACTCCTTCGGGAAGATTGGCGTTGATATTTTCAATTTTTTCTTCAATGGCTGAAATCACTTTTCTTCCGTTTCCTCCGCGAAGCATCATCACAATGCCGGTAACAATTTCGCCCTTTCCGTCCTGGGTAACGCCGCCCTGGCGGATTTGAGTTCCGATTTCCACGCTGGCCACATCCTTGATAAACACCGGTTTGTTGTCCACATTGGTGATAATAATATTTTGGATATCATCGGCTTTATTAATTTGACCGAACCCGCGGATGATAAACTGCTCGCCGTTGTGTTCAAGGAAATTTCCACCCGAAACACTGTTGTTTCTGGAAATAGCATCCAGTACCTCGGGTAAACCAATGCCAAACATCCGTAACCGGCCCGGATGAACCATTACGTTGTATTGTTTAACAAATCCACCAAAAGAATTGATTTCGGTAACTCCTTTAATCACTTTTAGTTGCGGGGCAATCAGCCAGTCCTGAATTTCGCGAAGTTGGGTCAGTGAATAATTTTCGCCTCTGACTACATACTGATAAATTTCGCCCAGTGCTGTGGTAATTGGCCCAAGCTGCGGATTGGAAACATCAGGTGGCAGTTCGTCGGAAATGGATTGCAGCCGCTGGCTCACCATCTGACGGGCAAAATAAATATCCGTTTTTTCTTCGAACTCCACAGTTACTGCCGAAAGACCAAATTGCGAGGTGGAACGTACTTCGGCTACCCCGGGTAGTCCGTTCATGGCTGTTTCAATCGGGTAGCTTACTAATTTTTCAACATCGAAGGGCGAATAACGGCCAGCTTTGGTGATAACCAGAACCTGTACCGGTGTTACATCGGGCAGCGAGTTGATGGGTAGTTGCACCAGCGAAAAATATCCGGCAACGGCCATCAGGATGACCAGTGAGAGGGCTACATATTTTTGCCGTACGCTGAAGGTGATGATTTCTTTTAGCATGGCTGATATTTTTTATTCTCCGGCGATGATGTCGAAACGGGAAAGCGCTTTCAGGCTGAAAACTTTGGTAACGGCAATTTCCTGGTCATCGGAAAGGCCGCTGTTCAGAAAAACAAATTTATCCCTGATTTCTGCAACATCAATGGGGCGTTTTTCAAAAATCCCGGGTTCATGCTGAACGAAAACCACCGGCTGGTTTCCGTCGTAGGTCAGCGATTCAATGGGAATAGCAATAATTTGTTTTTGCGACGAGATAACCACATCGAGCCGGACATTTTCGCCGGGCTTGGGCCAGCCATTAACCGTTTTTACCAAAATGTTGGAAACCACCGACCGGCTGTTTTCATCCAGCCCCGGATTCATGGAAGAGATGACAGCCTTTAAAAGGATTTCCTGGTTTTCGCGTTTCAAGATGGTAACCGAATCACCGGCATTCATCAGACGGGCATCGTCGGGCGAATGATAGCCCCGGATAAGCACAACCCGGGTATCCAAAACCCGTGAAAGTTTTTCCAGTGCGTTCACTGATTGGCCTTGTTCCACAAAAATTTGCTCGACCACTCCTTCGATGGGAGAATAAATTCTTAACTCGGGTTCGAATTCAGTAGCCTGAACAAATTGTTTTATTTCGTGATCGGCAACACCCACTGCTTTCAGTTTGGAATAAGCAGCTTTTGCCGAAACCGTTGCACGCTGGAATTCAGCCATTGCCCGCTCGAGTTCGCTTTCCGAACTGATGGTTTCTTTCACCAGTTGTTTCAGCCGGTTCAGTCGGTTGGTCTGAAACTGTTCTTCGGCGTAGGCCTGTAAATAATCGGAAACCATATTACCAAATTCAAAACTCTGGATTTGAAAAAGCAGTTCACCTTTCCTGACCCGATCGCCTTCGTACTTGTTGATACGGCTGACTTGCCCGTTGATGGGCGTACTGATGGCGCTGGCATGTTCCGGGGCTGAAAAAACCACTCCCGGCGCCGAAACGGAATAATCAATAAACCCGGAATTCACTTTTACCGTTTCAATATTTAACTCGTTCTGTTCTTTTTCCGAAAGGCGTACCAGCGAAATCGCTTTACTCCCGGGCAACAATGAAGGAGGAAGTTCGTTTTGACTTTCATCAATTTCGGGAGCTTTTCCCGATTGGCACGAAAACAGCAGCAAAAATGCTGAAAACAGGATGACACAAGAAAATATCCGGTTCATTTTATTTGGTTTTTTAGTAAACAAGATCTTCATCGAGGTATTTTTCAAGGATGACCAGTTGCAAATAATAATCGCGCAGGGCGGACAGGTAGCGTTGCTCGCTGGCAAGGAACGTTTGCTGGGCATTCAGCAGGTTTAATAAATCGATTTCGCCCAACTGATAAGCTCTCAGGGTTAAACTTTGCAACTGTGCGGCCTTTTGGTGCATGGTTTCAATGTAGCGGTTCACAATGGCCCGGCTGACCGAATAATTATGCCATGCATATTCAATCTGTTTTTTCATTTCGAGCCTGATTTCCTGCTGTTTCCACTCAACTTCTGTTTGTTTGGCTTTGGCTATTGAAATTTTTCCTTTTTGCTCCAGCGGGCTCCAAAGAGGAATACGCAAACCCACCTCGAAACCGTTGAAATGGTAACCTGAACCATAGTTCTGCTTGTACAGGCTCAGACTCATATCAGGAAGGTAATTGCTTTTTGCCTCCTGAATAAAAAAACGCGAAGCATTTAATTCATGCTGAGATGCTTTAAAATCAGGCTGTTCTTCTTGTACTGCCAGAGCAAAAATTTGCGTGATTTCAATATCTTTTGCTGATAATGTATCGGTGAACTGGATGG
Source organism: uncultured Maribellus sp. (assembly GCA_964533365.1). Classification (GTDB taxonomy): domain Bacteria; phylum Bacteroidota; class Bacteroidia; order Bacteroidales; family Prolixibacteraceae; genus Draconibacterium. The sequence goes on from CAZHKI010000059.1 coordinate 3,653, forward strand.
AATATTTCTGTTCTTCGGCAGGCAGGCCCATGGCATAAAAAAGCCCGTAGCGTGCCTGGTGTAAAATCCATTCCGACTGATCAAGATCATTCCGTGCCTCATCCAGCTTTAGTTCGGCATTGATCAGGTCGATCCCGTTTCCCATACCGGTTTCAAACCGGGTATAAACGGCATTGTACAAATCCTGCGCAAGTTTTAACTGGTTTTCCCTCGATTGCTGGAGCCGGAGCGCGTACAGCACTTCAACATATTTGCTTTTAACTTCGGCTTTAATTTCGCGTTCGCGTGCCCGGAGCTCAAACCCAAGCGCTTTTAACTGTTCAGACATCCCCTTCACCCGGTACGATACTGTAAGCGGAAAATCAATTTCCTGTGAAACAGAAATCCTTTTTTCGTCGAAAACATCGCCCGGCCCACTGCTTATGCCTTCCTTAAAATAACTGATTTCAGGTGACGAAATACCTGTTTCGGTACGCCATAAATTTTTCTGCTGCTCGAAACGCAAACGCAACTGCTGGAGTTCGGCATTCCGACTGCCTGCAGACTCGACGGCCTGCTGAATGGTCAGCAAACTGTCCTGCCCCGAGAGACGAAAAAATGCAAAAAGAAAAATTATAAGTATGAATTTTGGTTTTTTCATGGAAATCACTGGTTTATCCCATTAAAGGTATCACTTCCCCGTACAATATAACTTCAGCATTTTATTATTGTTCAACATCAAATGGCATTTTCTCCAAATATTTGATAATCCTGAATATTCGGATACTGATATATTTTTTGACACGGATTCGTTAAAATTTCTGTGTCAAGATTCTTAAAAAGAATAAATGATTTTCGGAATCTGAAACAACAACCTGGGATTTGCTTAATAAATACAAATGATTTTTCAGGAATTTGGCCTGAGCAAAATTCTATTTTTTTGGGGTCAATTAATTCTTCTGTTACAAGCCTGATTCCTTATAATCGGCTTTTAACAAGCACAACATTTTTTATAGTGCCATCTTCGAAAGTTGCCTTTAGTATTGATGTGGAAGGGTTTTCATGAAAATGAAATTCGGCCTGGTGAAGTTGATGAATGGTTTTTAACAGCAGTATTTTCCCGGCCATATTAAAAACGGCAATGCCCGTCAGCGGTTTGGAAGAAGAAATAAAAATGTTGTCCTGAAACGGATTGGGCCAGACTCTCAGGTCATCAGGAAACTGAATTACTCCTGCATGCGTTGCAGTACTTTTCAATTTTATGGATTCGATTTCAACCTGTCCGTTTCCTTTTTTCCCAAATTCCCCGTAGTTGATATACACTTTAATCTGTTTAATTAAATCCAGGCTGAAAATTCCGTCAGGATTTTGGCCGAAGGAATAGGTGTATGTATGAAAATTACCATCATCTTCAAAAGAACTTATTTTGAACTGATCGTTGGGGTTGACGTTGCCGTTAGCATCAATTAAATCAATTCGTAAAGAGCCGGGAACAGGCGCCGGAGTTTTTAGCAAAATTTCCATTTCCCGGAAAGCACTTAAATCAACCGGATTCAGAAATTCAAAAAAAATATGTGGGTTTTCGCCGGGTTCAGAAATATTGTACCCGACATTTAAAGAGACAATTCCGGTTAAGTTTATCTGGTTGGAATTGCCCGGAACCGGTTGCCAGAGCATCAGGTTTTGGTCGTCGAAAAGCGGAACTTCGAAGCTCTCGCCCGAAGGTTTCAGCACCGTATTCACCCAAAAAGGTTCTGCTGCAATGGTATCGCAGTCCGACAACAGTTCAAGCTGAACATTTCCGCTGGTGTTGCCCCATTTTACCGTAACCTGCGCCGTTTGCCCGCCTTGGATTACTTCAACATCATCGGGGAAGCTCCACTTATACCGAACACCCTGAATTTCAGTCGTTGAGAAAATTAATACCTGGTTTGGTGCAGCGTTTTTTTTTCCGTCAATCACAGGTTCTGGCAAATTCTTCTGAAACACTTTCACGTAATCGATTTCCATGGTTGCTTTGGTCAGATTAGGATCGATACCTTGTGCACCGCCCCAGGTCCCGCCAATGGCAATGTTCAGAATCAGGTGAAACCGTTTGTCGAAAGGCCATTCTTTATACGTTTTTTCAGGATTTTCAATCCGGTAATACTCCACCCCGTCAACATACCATATTATTTCATTTTCGTTCCAGTCGATGGCATACACATGAAATTCAGTTGATACATTTTCCTCTTTCACTGATTTTCCCAACTGCGTTCCGATGGAATGATTGTATGCTTCGGTGTGAATGGTTCCGTGAATGATACCCGGATCGTAACCTACATGTTCCATTATGTCGATTTCGCCGCTTTTGGGCCAGTCCCCGTATGCCCAGTCGGTGGGCAACATCCAGATGGCCGGCCAGGTCCCTTTCCCTTCGGGTAATTTCGCTTTCACCTCAATTCGTCCGTACAACCAGTCGCCTTTTTCTTTGGTTACCAGTCTTGCCGAAGTCCATAATCCGTTTGATTTCACTGCTTTGATGGTAAGTTTCCCGTCCTGAACAAATGAATTAATTCCCGAAGAGGTATAGGTTTGTAGTTCCTGGTTACCCCAGCCATTCCCGCCAATATCGTAGCCCCATTTTTGAGGATCGGGTGCGCCACGGTAATTAAATTCGTCTGACCAAACAAGATATTGGCAGGTGTCCTGTCCAAAAACTGAAAGTTTAAAAACAGTTAGTAAAAGAAGCAAAATTGTTTTTTTATGAAAGGTATGTTTTGTAAATGCCATTCAACTGTTTTTTATCTGAATTCAAACTGATCGTGCAATCCTTCTGCTGAGTTTGGGCCAATCCACACATCAAAATCACCGGGTTCAGTTACATATTCTTTCCCGTTAAAAAATTCCATATCAGCAGGTTGTAATTCAAACTGTACTGTTTTGGTTTCGCCGGGCATCAACCGTATTTTTTTGAAGCCTTTCAATTCTTTTACAGGCCTTGTAATACTTCCCACCCTGTCGCGGATATAAAACTGTACAATTTCATCGGTTTCAAAATTGCCAATATTTTGTACTTCAGCCGAAACGGATAGAATATTATTGGAATTCAGCACCTTATCAGATATTATTAAGTTTGCATACTTAAATTTGGTATAAGATAATCCGAAACCGAAAGGGAACAAAGGATCGATTCCATAATCCAGATGCATGGATTTAAAGCCAAGCGACAATTGTTTGGAATTTCGCGGAATATCGTCGATGTGGATTACATCCGATTTTGTTGCCGGCCTTCCGGTGTTTTTCCGGTAATAGTAAAACGGAATTTGCCCGGCCCCTTTTACAAAAGTGATTGGTAGTTTCCCGGTTGGGGAATAATCGCCAAAAATCAGGTCGGCAATGGCAGGGCCAGCCATGGTTCCCGGGTGCCAGGCGTACAATACAGCGTTGGCCATTTCCAGTTCCTGCTGAATAGCCAGCGGTCTTCCGGCCATTACGATAAGAATCAGCGGCTTGCCGGTTTTTTTTAACTCCCTGAGCAAGTCGGTTTGAATGCCAGGTAAATCAATGATTCCCCGTGAGTTGGCTTCTCCGGAAAGAATGGATTCTTCGCCGGCGAAAAACAGAACGGCCTCTGATTTTGCGGCAGCCGCCAACGCGTCTGCAAATCCCTTTGTTGATTTATCGCGACTGTATTCCAGACCGGCAGCGAAATTCATCCGTTTTCCCAATAAGTTTTGGAAAGTTGTTTTAGGCGTTTCCGAATCGCTATCGTTTCCATCAAAAACCCAGGTCCCCAACTGATCGTGTGGCGCATCGGCCAGCGGGCCAATCACTGCCAGTGACCGGATTTCTTTTGAAAGCGGAAGAATTTGATTGCTGTTTTTCAGCAAAACCATACTGTTGCGTGCCACTTCGCGTGCATGTTCCAGATGCGAACCTGCCAAAATGGTATCGCGCTTTAACTCACTGTTTTCAATGGGTTTATCGAAAAGTCCCAGTTTAAATTTTACGCGAAGGATATTAGCCACCCGTTCATTGATTAGATCTTCATCAATGACTCCTTCTTCAACCAGTTTTTTCATATTAACGATGTAGGCTGTGGTGGCCATTTCCATATCTACGCCAGCTTTAACGGCAATTGCAGCAGCATGTTTTTTATCGGTGGCATAACCGTGTGCAATCATTTCTTCAACAGACGCCCAGTCGCTGACCACCATTCCCTTGTAAATCCATTCGTCGCGCAAAATGGTTTTCAGTGTGAATTCATTTCCTGTAGCGGGCACCCCGTTTAAATCGTTGAAGGCCGACATAAAAGTCAGCACTCCGGCATTTTGGGCTGCCTTAAACGGTTTCAGATGCACATTGCGCAGTAAAGTTTCGGGGATATAGGTGGTGTTGTAATCCCTTCCAGCCTCCGACATACCGTATCCCACAAAATGTTTGGCACAAGCGGCCACAGCAGAAGGGTCAGTTAAATCTCCCTGAATGCCTTCCACCATTACTTTGGCAAACTGCGATGTAAGAAACGGGTCTTCGCCACAAGTTTCGGCAATCCTGCCCCAACGGGGATCCCAGGTTATGTCGATCATAGGGGCAAACGTCCAGTTAATTCCCATAGCAGCTGCCTCAACCGAAGAAATGCGCATGGCTTGTTTCACCAGGGAAGTGTCCCACGAAGATGCCATACCCAAAGGAATCGGGAAAATGGTGCGGTAGCCGTGTATGACATCGCGGCCAAAAAGTAATGGAATTCCCAACCGGCTCTCTTCTTTTGCCACGCGTTGAATTTCAGCAACCCTCTCAGCACCCTGGATGTTTAAAAAAGAACCAACCCGGCCTTCCCTGACAGCTTTTTTCAATTCTTCATCAGTAGAAAAGAAACCATCAGCAGCCTGAAACATCTGGCCGATTTTTTCATCGAGGGTCATTTTCCCTATAAGTTCTCTGATTTCCGGTTCATCGAAGTCAGAATTTTTTTCAGTGTGCGTACACCCCGTCAACAGGGAAATAATAAAAAACACCGTCAGGAATGAGACCTTCATTGGGTTGAATTTCAATGTTTTATTAAATAAGCAAACGATAATAGAAAAACAAAGGATATCCAAAAGGTTGATTTAGTTTTCATTGAATATTTCCGGAAAAATTCCGGAAATATTCTCAGCTGTTCAGGTTAAACGCTGCTAAAATTCCACTAAATAACTGCCGATAAACGGCAACTTTTTGAACATCCTTGTTTTTACCAGACGATCAATAACCAATGGTTTTCTGAATTATTCCGGAAACCATTTACTGTTTCAATTTATTGTCAAATGCTATCCTTTAGGTTTAAAAACCCAGGTCCACCCAGTACCACCGGCATTATTGGAAACGAACAGTACCATTTTATCATCAGTAAGTGTAACGATCTTGTACAATCCATTAGGATTGCCACGTGGTTCTTCAGCTCCTAAAATATTTGCCCCGTTAATTTGTAAAGTTTGATTGGCCACATCAAGCACAAACGTACCTTTCACCGGAGATGCATCGGGGCCACTGTAATAAGTGAAGTTTGCAGCTCCGTTTAAATCGAATTTCATTTCTCCGGCTGCATCGGCAGGGGGGCAGCAGTCACCGGCGGCATTCCACCATAGCCCCCAGGGATTTCCCGGATCGGCCATAAACCACCACATTCCACCATCAGGAGTAGGACCTCCATCGAACACCCATGTTTTACCGGCTGAAGTATTTTGGCTCACCAAATCGTACCAATCCTGATCAAGCGGTGTGTCCAGAACATTAACCTGAACATCAATGGTTTTTTCAAAAAATTCGGCGCCCAGCGTTCCTACAAAAGTAAAAGTTGATTTTCCCGGAATAGGATAAACAATTTGTACTTTGTTGGTCAGGGCTTTCCCCAGGTTGTAATTCCAGTAACCCGTTACTCCGGGCGTATTCATGCTCAATTCAATGAGATTGCCTTTGGCTTGGTTTTGGGTTGCAACCAGTTCAACTCCGTCAACAGTTGTACTGTTTTGGAGGAATTTTTCGTCCACTATCGAATCGCACGATACCATCAGTATCATCAATCCAATGAACAGACTGAATATTTTATTGAATCGTTTCATATTTTTTTAACTATTAATATATTAAACCTTGTGATTACCATCCCGGATTTTGTTGATAAACGCCATTCGACAACCTGATTTCAGTTTCCGGAACAGGAACCAGTCCCTTGGTTTCCGGCCTGTAAGTAACTCGGTATTTCGCCTCAGATCCTGAGTTTCTCACGTCAACTACATCGTTAAAGGCGCTATTGACATCGCCCCAGCGTACCAGGTCAAACCAGCGTAATCCTTCAAAAGCCAACTCATGCATCCTTTCCTGTTTCAGCGCCTGCAGAGAATATGCAACAGGGGCTAAGCCAGCCCTGGCCCGAACGGCGTTCATCCCATCAGCAGTTTCGGTAATTTCCGAATGCATTAACAATACATCGGCGTAACGCATAAAGATAAAATCCTGAGCGTGCATTAACTGCATATCGGCATTTCCCCAATTGTACAACTGAACGAACATGCCTTTATTCGTACCCGCAGCGTCGGGATACTGAAGCGAAGTATATTTCTTGTTAAAAAGGCCGGTTTCATGGTCGCCTTTATCTCGTTGATAACCATCAGTTCCTTGTTCTGCCTTGCCAACCTGAAGGATGGAGCCCAATTTTCGAGGGTCATTATCATCCCATTGATTAAATAATTTTGGATTGATTGTACACCAGCCCCAACCCTGTCCAAAAGGTACCAAGGAGTTGTCCCTGATAGCGGTAAACAACGAAAGCCGGTTGGTATAAATATTTCCATTGGTCCAACCCCAGTCGCCAAATGAGAAACGTTGAACAAACATGGTTTCGTAGTTTCCGGTTCCAAAAGTAGGCGAGTGACCATCCTGTCCGACCCACGATAAACCTTCTGTTTCGGCCCAGGGTAAAACCGTTTTGCCTGAAGCAATATTTACATACGAATAAGGCCACAGATTGCGGAAATCACTTGCCAACCGGTAACCACTGTTATTCATACAATCTTCCAAATGGTTTTTAACATCGGTAGCAGACAATGATCCTCCGTCAGCCAAAGGCAGCGTATTGGTAGCCTGGCCTTCCATGTTGGTCATATACCCGGTGTAGAACAAATAAACCCGGGCCAGATAAGCCTGTGCCACCCATTTATTCGCATGTCCGTATTGCGAGGTTGGGATTTGTGAGAATGGAATGGCTGGCATGGTTTCAATAGCCAGTTTAAGATCGGAAGCAACCTGGGCAAACGTTTCAGTAAAAGTAGAACGGGGAGCATCCCTTGGATCATCGAGAGAAACAATCAAAGGAACGCCACCGAAAAATTTACCCATCCTGAAGTAGAAAAAAGCCCGCATAAACAAAGCTTCGCCAATGGCCTGATTTTTAAAATTCTGGGCTTCTTCAGCACTGCTGAAATAGGTTGAAAAATCGGCTGCAGCAGTTTTCTCAATAATACCATTCGCCCTGGTTATCCCATTGTAACTCTGTACCCAAAGGTCGCGATAGGTATCCTCCGTCGGATCTTCAAAGTTATCAACCCATTTGGCCGATTTATCGTCGGGGCCACCACCACCCAGCATCATGTCTGACATCAGATTTGCGGCAACCGATTCTTCGCTGTGTACATTTGTGGTATAGATTGCATTATAAACCCCGGCCATTGCCTCATTTATATCCTGAGGGGTGCTGTAAAAAGTTTCCAGGCTCTTTCCATACAGGTTATCGGTATCCAAAAAATCCTGGCTACAACCCGATGCAAGCACCAAGCCTGCAAAAAAGATAAGATATATCAGTTTTTTCATTTTGCTAATTTGTTAGAAATTAAAACTCAACACTTAATCCAAACATAACTGTTCGTGGTAACGGATATAATCCGAGGTCAATTCCTGAGGCCCAACCGGCATCGTGTCCAAAACGAACTTCAGGATCCATTCCGTCATAACCGGTGAAAGTGTAAAGGTTATTTACGGCAGCATATACTTTCAATGAAGAAATGGGGTCAAAACCGGAGAGTAATTTGGTAAAATTGTATCCAACCGTTAAATTGCTGATTCTAACATAATCGGCATTGTGCATGTAAATATCAGAGATATACTGCTGGTTTCTGTTCGATCCGTAAGTCAGCCTTGGCATTTTGCTGGAGGTACCCTCGCCATGCCACCGGTCAAAAACACCTGAAGTATAGTTTTGGGTGAATTGATCGGCAAACGAACGATACGACTGCATGACCTGCATCCCAAATTTTCCGGTTAGGGTTGAATTCAGATAAATTCCTTTATATTCCAGGTTTAACTGAAAACCCATCTCGAAATCAGGATTTGGATTACCCAGATATACTTTGTCCTCTTCATCAATTAAGCCATCCTTGTTTTGATCAACAAAACGAACATCTCCTGGCCGCTGATCATTGAAATAGGGTGTTCCGTCGGGCCTTACATAAGCATCCACTTCATCCTGATTTTGCAATATCCCATCCGTTTCGAAACCATAGAAATAGCCGATTGGGTATCCAACCTCAACTCTTGAAACAGAAGAAGTACCTTGCGATAATACATGTGACGGACCATGAATAATGCCGTCGGTATTGGCAATGCGGGTCACCTCATTTTTATTGTATGCCCCACTCAGGGTTACACCATATTTCAAATCACCGAATTTATCATTCCAGTTCAGTACAATTTCAACTCCTTTATTTACAATGTCACCCCCGTTAATAAAAGGGGCGCCTGCACCTGAGGTTCCTAAAATTGGCGCTTCCAGCAACCAGTCTTTTGTAGTTTTCTTATACCAGTCGAAAGTAACTCCCAGTCTCGAATCAAGTAACCGGGCATCAAATCCAATATTCATCTGTTCTGAAGTTTCCCAGGTTACATCGGGATTTGGAACTTTTTCAGGATAAGCGGTTGTTCCGGAAACTGGCTTGGTATCGCCAAAGAAATAACCAGGGAAAACATAGGCTATTTGCGAAGAATAGATAAAATTATCGATGGATTGGTTCCCGTTTTGTCCCCAACTGGCCCTA
>CAZHKI010000060.1:0-2637 GCA_964533365.1 uncultured Maribellus sp.
CCGACGCAGTGGCCGGATGCTCGACAAAAAGGTATCTCCCGGGGGTAAGTTTTCCGAGGTTTTCGCAAAACTGGTCAATCCGCTCTTCCATGGCCACATTTCTGCCCCAGCCCGAAAACCGTTTGACGTCGCTCATGTCCACTTCGAGATGATATTCTTTGGCCAGTTTCTTCACCACTTCGGCGATTCGCGGGTCGAGGCTTTCGAAACCCATGTGGCTGCTCAGGTGTGAAATGTGCGGCACATATTTCAGCGACAATTCAATTTGGGCGCGGAGTTCCTGTTCGATTTCCTCAACCGTCCAGTCCGATTCCTCAATAGATTGATTGGCCGGGCGGTTCGGGCTTTTCCTTACTGTGGGGAAAAAATACCCGTCGTTATCGACCAATCCGGGGCAATACGTAAGTGGCCGCCATTTTACGATATCCCACTCGCTGGTGAGCGTTAGATGAACGCCAACATCGTAACCCTGATTTTCGTTCAGCATGGCAACGGCTTCCATAAACCAGGCACACGGCGCCATCAGTTCAACCGATCGGGCAATGCCGTTTTGGTACGACGCGATACAGCCCTCGTTGGCAGCATGAAATGAACCGATATCGTCGGCGCGGACGAGGAGAAAAATTTCTTCTTTGCTGTTTCTATCCTGTGATTCAGCGATCAATGAAAACAGCAGGACCATAACACTCAGGGTTACTTTTAACATTGCGGATATTTTTATGATGATAATGAATTCAATAAACGGATATCGTCTTTCCCCCAAACCCGGCTTATTACCTTTTTTACATAGTCATTGTAAAATCCGGCCTTATCTTTTTTCCCGGTTTTGTTGTAACATTTGATTAATCCCAGCAGGGCAGGAATATTGTCGGGATGTTGGTTCAGCACGTGCGTATATTTTTCGATGGCTTTTCCCGGCTCGTTGTTTTCGCAGTGTTTACGGACATCAATTATAAGATATTCAAATCGGTTGACTAAAAAAACAGCATTGCCCAGCCCCCGTTTCATGGGTTCTGAGAAAACGACCGGACAACATATTTTTTGAAAAAGCTTCATTCTTCCTGATTTTCCTATTGTTTTTTAACAAAAATAGCAAAAAACGGAGAATCATTTCCCAAAAAACGACCATGTATTTTCTTCCTGATTTTCAGAAGGATTGTCGTTTTCTGAAAATGTTTTGGCAAAAGGATGGGCGGCAAGGGGCGCGGTGAGGCAAAATAAAAATCCCGCAGGCGAGCAAAATATATAGCATCAGTACATTCAGCATCCTTTATTTATTTTTAAAAACACCAAACGGATCGATAAGGGTTTTTAGATACTGGCTGAAATCGAAATCGCTTGCCGACGCCGTTAAACTGAGGACGGGAATTTTCGACAAACTGATAATATGATGAGCAAAGGCGCCAATATAGTTGTCGTACGAATAACCTTCCTGGTGGGTCAAAACGATAATCATATCGGCTTCCACTTCTTCGGCGTACTGTAAAACCCTTAGGAATGGCGGCACTTTCGACACTTCGAAAAGATTGATGTGACATTTTACACCGTTGAGGGTAAGAAATTTTTCGGCTTTTTTCAGTTTACGGTAAATCCGGCTTTCCCTCATCTTGATTCCGGCAATCAACGCTGAAACCAGGTAAATTTCGGATTGATAGTTTTTCCCGTACAACAAGGCAGCCTTCAGCTTTCTTTCGGTTTCACGGGTCAAATCCAGGGGAACCACTATTTTATTCTTGATCATGGCAGGTTCGCCTTTGATGGTCATAACCGGGACAGGCGCCTTTAACGTGACATGATAAACGGTGGTTCCCAGTTCGGCATCTGCTTCGGTACATTGATGGTTTTCACCCAGGATGATCATCCGGAATTCAGAATTTTCGGCTGCTTCCAGTATTTTCTGATAGGGTTTTCCCCGCTCAACCCGGGTTGTAATTTTCACATTCGGGTACTCTTCCTGCAATTTATTTCCCAGTTCCAGCAACCGATCTTTGGCCTGGTTGGTAATCCGTACCAGTTCGTCGCCCGAAGAAAAAAAATCCCATAAAAACCCGGGAGTTTCAATCACATTCAGTAACGTTAATTCGCCCTCTTGCTGACTTGCTCTTTGTGCTGCGTACCCGGCTGCTTTTAACGATGCTTCGTGAAAATCGACCGGGACAAGAATATTTTTGTAAATTTTCAACATGGCCTTCCCGTTAAATTGAGCTTTTATCCTTATCAAACCCCTAAAGGTACAATTTTGTTTTTGTTGGCTTTGGCCGGCAAAATGAAAGTTCTATCCAAACCACTCCCGTTTTCTGCCTTGCAGGTTGCCAAGCAGGTCGATGGTGATATTTACGTCGTTGACAATCTGAAAATCGAACATTCCCACGCAGATGAAATCGGCGCCGTTTTGAAATGCCCAGTTGAACCCGTCTTCGGGTTTGATGGCTCCGGCAGCCAGTACTTTAAAACCCATCACAGGAACATTGGCTTTTTCAACAAACTCAACCGTCCGGTCGGGGAAAAGGCAGAAACAGTTATCGTGAAACCGGTTGTGATCGAGGTGCTTTTTTCCATCCACTTCAAACGGGACGCGGTTCTCCATCGGATGGGCCGACCAGTAGTTGTCGTGGTGCATGGTTTTCATATAATAGT
>CAZHKI010000060.1:2647-8173 GCA_964533365.1 uncultured Maribellus sp.
TCCTGACAGGCAATCAACGCATCCACGGTGTGCGAAGCCAGCCCGGCGGTGTAGCCCTGTTCGCGGATGCGCCCCAGCATTTTTTCAATGACGTCCAGCTTGTTGTCGCGAACCAGCCAGTCGCACCAGTTGCCCTGCACCTGAATAATATCCATTCCTGAATCGATAGCTTTATTGATGTTAACAAAGTAATCTTTCTTTTCCATGTCGGGATGTACCTGAACAATCACCTGAATTTTGCTTCCGGTCATTTTCCGGTATTTCACCATGGTTTCAATGGTTGGGAAACCAATATTGATGGTGTTGATGCCTGCTTTTTCGGCCAGCATAAGGGTTTCGAAAATTTTCTTTTCGGTGTTGTAGGCGCGGAACAGTGAGGGTACATAAATCAAATCGCGGGAGTGGGCCCAGCCGCCAATCAGGTTTCCGCCCAATACCAGGCGGCTGATTTCGAAGTTGCCGATTTTTCCTTTGGGAAGTTCGCCTTTCAGTTCGCTGATGTCGGCGCCACCAATTTGAACGGTCGCACCCGACAACGTGTCAACCCCGTATTGGCGGGCATCACGGAAAGCGCCCCAACCCATGATTCCCAGCGCCGGAATTACCGTCAGGTTTTTCAGTGCTTCGCGCCGCGAATTGGCAAACTGCGTTTCTGCTGTTTCTGCTGAATCTTCCGGTTTCGTTTCTTTTTTGAATATCCTCAGCGCGTAAATTCCATAACCTTTTTCATGAATAAAAAGAAGGGTAAACAAAGCCAGGGCTTCGATTAAATTGCGGTTTACAATAAACAGATTGCCCTCGGCCGTGCCAAACAGACTGCCGCCAAAAGGCGGATAGGCGAAATAATAAAGCAGTAACAAAAGTATTCCTGAAATGGAAGAAATCCGGATGGCAAGTCCAAGAAACAGACCCAGCCCGATAAGAACCAAACCGGCCATGTTCAGTACATCCACAATGTTCATTAAACCTGCCGAGGAAGCCATCGCGTGATAAAATCCGGAAAAAGGTCCTGTCGCGTTCGACAAAAAGCCAGTGGCAGTCCAGCCGGGAACCATTAATTTCGAGATCCCTTCGTACAAAAAATGCCATCCAATAGCTACCCTAAAAAAGGTAATTGTCAGTTTTTCCCAGTTACAGTTTTGAAATTTCCTCATTTCTTATAGTTATGTCCGGTTTATTTTCGGTTCATTCCCATCTGCTTCAGCCCTAAAAAAATTTGATTTTAACGACTCCAAAAAGAACGCCGAATCAAACAAAAATATCAAATTCCTGTGGAAAGGATGACTCTAACTGCATGTTTAAGAAGCATAACCATTTTGCAGAATTATTCCGGTTTCTTTTACCGAATGATTCGCTTGCCCGCAGGCAAAGAAAACATGCACTTGCCTTTTCCCATATCTTTGAATTTAATAAACTTACTCACTATTTTTGACCCGGCTACTTCATTTAAAATGCAATTTTTTTTTCACTTTTGTCGTTCTGCAAAATCTACTGGCTGTTCAAAACTTAAAGGAAACCAGCCTGTGTCTGCATGAAAAAAGTAGCATGTCCGCCCAAAATAATGGAAAGGATATGACATTGAAAAACAAAACATTAATATGAAACGAACATCACACCAAGGCGAGACAAACAACAATGAACAAATCCGATGTGAGTTCCATCGGGTGAAAAATTAAATAAGGAGAGAAAGTTCAACCGACAGTTAATCAGAAACTTTAAAAATCTGCACAGATGAAATTATTTTCAATCATTTCGGTCAGCCTGATAACAATCTTTCTCACCGTAAGATATATCGGGTTATTGTCCAAAAAAAGGATTCAACCTGCACTGGCCATGTGGATTATGTTTTCCACTGCGGTGGGAATGAGCCTGATAACCTACCTTTCGTCGGGGAATTTCAGTTTCAGTGACAACATCTTGAATTCAGTTGATTTGATCTACGTGATTACCATTTCGGTGGCTATTCTGATTCTTGGTGATAAAAGCTCCAAAATAACCCGGTTCGATGCAGGTTGCCTGATTGTGGTATTCCTGATTGTCGTTTTCTGGATATTCACAAAAAACCACATCGTCACCAATTTTCTGGTTCAGAGTATTCTGGTAATTGCCTATTTCCCTGTAGTTAAACGTTTGCTTGAAACCCGGCAAAATACCGAACCGTTCATCATTTGGATTGGAATGCTGATTGCCCCCTTTTTATCGCTGTTATCGAGTAAAGGAATGCTGGCCACGGTGTATTCTGTCCGGGCCATTTTCTGCGTTGGGTTGCTGCTCCTGCTGATGCTTTGGGTGGAAATTACCGGCAATAAAAGAAAAACACAACCAACAATCAAATAACAGATTGAAAGAAGAATGTACTTCTCCTTTCAATCTTCAAAGAACCGGACTGAGCCTGCTGCTGGTCAGAATTTCAGTTTGGGTTCAACGCCCATTTCCTGCAAAGCGCCTTCGAGCGCCCAGCCGGTGAACGATGCAAAATTACCATCGCGGTAAACGCGGGTTGCCCCGCCGTGTGGTTTCCGGTTTCCCGGATCAACCGACAGGTTGACCAGCGTTTTCTGAATTTCAGGCGCCAGCGGGAGTGCAGTTTTACCAGCCTCCTGAATGGTACGTGCCGCGTACAACGCCAGCCACATGCGTTCATCGTTCATCCGTTTGCCCAGTACCGGCAGCGCATTTTTTGGTTTGTCGAGTTTACACAACAAACCGGACGCAGCAATTTGCACGGTTGGCGATTCGTCAGCCAGCATTTTTTCGATTTGTGGAATGTAATCTTTTGCCCCGTTCCCTGCATTCATCAAACCCATTACCGCCCAGAAACGAACTCCGCTGTCGGCATCGCCAAGGTTATTGGCAATTTCTTTGGTTTTGGCAACACCCACCATTTCAGCAGCAGCGTAAATGCGTTCCAAATCGTATTTTGCCGGGTCGTGCGCCATTTCGTAGGTAGTGGTTCCAACCGAGCGCATCATCATTTCGGGTTCGAAAAGGAAACAGGCGTCGCGGGTTTTCAGGATTTGTTCTTTTAACAAACCCCGCATTTTTACCAGCGTTTCTGCATATTCGGGTGACGTGGCCAGGTTGTTCAGTTCGTGCGGGTCTGACTGCAAATCATACAACTCTTCCACCGGTTTTTCATGCCACATCACTTCTCCGGCAGGCGGCATTTCACCGGCATTGTGGGCGCGGCGCAATTCACGGTAACTGTCTTTCCCGTCGCTGTTGATGATGCCGGTTTGAATGTATGCCAGATGGGGCAAAAAGTGGTGCACATAAATAAAGTTTTTGTCGTGGACGGCGCGTGAGAGTTCGTACATGTCGTCGGCACGGTCGCGGGAGGCGAACAGAAAATCGTGCGGAGCCGGAATATTTTCACCCAAAAACGCTATTCCGTTCATGTGTTGCGGGATTTCCACTCCGGCAAGGTTCAATACTGTTGGCGCAAAATCAACAAAACTAATTAAATCAGAATTTTCAGTTCCTGGTTTATTTTGAACCAGGTGCTGAAATTTTTCAGGAACATGCACCACAAATGGCACCCGCAAACCAGTGATATTGAGCCACCGTTTGTAACGCGGCATTCCGTGTCCGTGGTCGGAAAAGAAAAAAACGATGGTGTTTTCAATCAACCCGTCCTCTTCGAGGTTTTTCAGAATTTGACCCACTTTTACATCCATGGCGGCGGCGAGGTCGTAATACCTTGCCCAGATTTTCCGCATTTCTGGCGTGTTGGGGTAATACGGCGGAAGGGTAACCGAGTCGGGCGAAGTAAATTGTTCGGGCAACAAGTTGGCTGTTACCCGCAGGTAGTTTTCAGGCGTGTTTCCCGGTCCTTCGTGTGTGTCGCCAATGTTGAAAAAACTAAAGAAAGGCTGTCCTTCGGCACGTTGTCGCCACGGGTACAAATCTTCCTTATGGTAATTGAAAACACCTTCGGCACTAAAATTAAAATCGGTTTTATTTTGGTTCGAAGTAAAATATCCATTTTCGGAGAGGATTTTTGGAAATGGCTTCAACCATTCAGGAATGGTTTGTTCCTGTCGTAAATGAGGAGTACCCATTGAAGTTGGATAAACGCCCGTAATGAGGCACGAGCGTGCAGGAGCGCAAATAGGAGCATTGGCATAAGCGTGCTGAAAAACCACACCGTTTTCGGCCAATTGGTCAATATTGGGTGTTTTGGCCAGTTTGTCACCGTAACAACCCAGAATCGGGTTCATATCCTCGTTAACAATCCAAACAATGTTGGGGCGTTCAGTGGTTTTGCTTTTTTGCTGTTGCGAACAACCGAAAAAAATGAACAGAAAAAGGAGGATTAACAATGTTGAAACAAAGAGATTTTTACTTTTCATGATTAGCTTGTTTTATTTTTCAACGGGTTTAAACGCCCCAACCCAAGGCGATGGTTCGTATTTCCATTTAATGCCGGTGTCGAAAGCCAGTTCGTTTCGGTAAAGTGGCGCCCCCATTTGATTTTGAGGCGGAAGGTATTCATAAACAAAAACATCAAACTGACCAATACGGCTCGGACGGTTTTTGGCGCTTTCGAACAAGTTTTCAGCGGCAACAAAATTTCGTTCATTCAACGCATTCTCAACTTCATCGGGTGTGAATGTAAAGCCCATTTCGTAATCCCAACCTTTGTCGCAAATGTTTCGGTAAATATACACATCGCGGAAATTTTTAGACAGGATATTGATACTCCCGACTCCACCGCTGAAAACCTGTGGTGAACCACAATGATAAAATGTGTTGTTGTAGATGTGAATATCCGAGCGTAGAAGGTTATTTCCCCACATTCCAAACAACACTCCGGCGCCTTTCATGTTGTAAATCAGGTTGTGGTGAAACCGGATATTTTTCAGTTCCGAACCTAAGCCCTCGACACTGATGGCAAATCCCCACATGCAGTTGTATGCAGTATTCGAGTGAAATTCAACATCCTGTAATAACCCGAACCAGGCATCGGCATAATACGCCTGACGGGGAACATCATGGACAAGATTGTTGTGAATAACGCCATGCTGACTGACTTCCTTGCAATCGATACCCTCTTTAAAACAATGGTGAATATGATTGTTTGCCACTTCGAAATAACGTGCACCACAAATTGAAAGCGCTTCATGAGGAGCTTCACGCCCTTTTCGCTGACCGGGTTCAAAATACCGGTCGTCATTGTCATTGGCGGCTGTAATTTCGCAGTTTTTTACCAGCACCGAATCGCAGTACCACAACCCAATTCCGGAATTATGTGTTTGATGCGATTTACAACCAATCAGTTCAATTTTTTTACAATCCAGCCCTCGAACGATAAACCCGGCGGCATTCGAATTTCTTACTTCAATGTTTTCAAATCGCAAATAGTTTACTTTTTCGATTTGAAAAAGGCCTGTTGTTAATCGGCTAAATTGGACTGAATCACCTTTCTGAATTACTTTCTTTATCCGGCTTCCATCAAAAATTACCGTTTCGTTTGGCGCTGCCCGATATAAAGCTGAGCAGCGGCTCGGCACCGCCCAGGTCGTC
>CAZHKI010000060.1:8183-12606 GCA_964533365.1 uncultured Maribellus sp.
CCCGAACGTACCGGTCTGAACTGATTCTGAAGCAAGTATTCACCACCCAAAATGGTAACTGTATCGCCCGGCATTGCAGTTTCCGAAGCTTTAAATATAGTTTTGAACGGGAACTTCTTGGTTCCGCTGCTGGTATCGTTTCCTGCGGTGGAAACAAAATATTCGCCAGCCCTGACAGCAGAAACCAAAAAGACAAGACAAGCTAACAGAATGATTTTTAATGCTTTCATAGACTTTTTTTTCAATTGTGCTTACAATTCAAAGTAATTAATCCCTTCTTTCAAAGTTTTTTGTTTGCCATTCCACTCAAAAACTCCCGGCAGTCCGGCAGGTAATTTTATGGTAGTTTGCAATCCACTTTTTGTTTTTTTATACTCAACCGAAATCCTGCCTTTCGGATGCGGCATATCGGCTTTTACACTTTTCAGCTCTCCCAGATGTGGTGTTATTTTTACGGTGTTGAATCCAATATCTGCCGGTTTTATTCCACAAACCGAACTCAACATGAAATAGGCCGGGTGGGCGCTCCAGGCGTGACAGTCGGAGCGGTCGTGCGAGGCAAAACCAGTTTCGCCACAGGTGGTGTGGCCACGGTCAATGAAATTGTACCAGAAGCCGAGATTTTCGAGGAACAAATCTTCCTTTCCTGTTTTTTGCAATGCCTTAAAAAGAAAGAAGGAAAAATAGCTGCTAGCCATTTCGTCGAATTTATCGTAAGTGCGAATCCGATCCATTAGTTTTTGCTGTTCCGGCTCAGGAATCACATCGCACAAAATGGCAAACAAGTTGGTATGCTGCGAATAGATTTGCTGATCGGGATAATCACGGAAAAGCTGCTTCTCGGCATCCCAGCAATTCCGATAAACCGCAGGTTTTATTTTGTTGGAAAGCTGTTGCCAGCAAGCTGCTTTTTCATTCAATCCCAACTCGTTGTATAAACTGGCGGTGCAGTCGAGTGTGTGTGCAAAATAGAGCGTAAGCAGGGCCGATTGTTTCATTTCACGCATGTCGTTGGGCCGGGGCAAACTGCCTTTGGTGATGCTCCAGTCGATAAAATTTTGATTTTTTACTGTCCCAATCATTCCGGTTCGTTCGTCGAGGTGGCGTTCGTAAAAACGAAGTACCCCATCAATTTTACTGGAGAATTGTTTTACAAAAGCCGAATCACCGCGCATGAAGTAATAGTCGTGCAGCGTTTGAATCCAGCCCATCGACCAGCTTCCCATATCAAAATCGAAACGCGAAGGATAAGCCGATTTAAACAATCCGGTTTCCTTGTTTTCCGATTGCGGATAAAGTCGCAAAACCTCGCGCAGCAACCGGTCGTCGGTGGAATTGAAGGTTGAAATGGCTGCAATTGGCCGGTTGTCGCCACCGTAACTCAGTTGTTCGTAAAACGGGGTGTCGTAATAGGTTTCGCCGGAACACATCCGCAGCGAGCGTTTGCTCATCTCAAAAATTTCGTTTAAACGCTGATTATTGCTTACAAAATTGGCCATTTCAGGATATGGATAACCCGAATATTCCAGGATGTACGAATCAATTTCAAGTGGCTCATTTTTGGTTTCGATATTGAACTGCACATACCGGAACGTGCGTTTCCAAAGCGGTCGGAAGGTACGTTTTTCGCCATCGGGATGAAAAATATCCCACACACCGAACATGTTCAGGTTGTTCACTGAATCGCGATGGGCTTTCAGGTTTACGGCTTCGTACAATGCTTCGGCATATTTCACCTGTATTTTGCTGTTCCTGCCGCCCGTAACGGTAAGTTCGGGATAACCCATCGTAAAAATTTCGAAATCAACCAGAACCGAAGCTTTTGTATTTGCCGGAATTACCAATCTGGTTTTTCCGTTCCAGTTTCCGGTTGGAATATCCACACCAGTTACTTTTCTTATTTTTTCGGGATAAACCAGATGGTTGTCCATAAAAGCGATATTGCGCGGAACAAGTTTCCAGGGTGGTTGTTTATCGAAGGTTAACGCTTCGGCTGCCAGCCAGTCTGAATCGTCGAAATCCACAGTTTCCCATCTCCACGGATACTTATCAGCACTTACCTCATCGCCTCCGCCACAGGCATAAAACCCGTAAAACCAGCGTTCGCGAAAAAGCATCTCATTGTATGAAATTACTTCGTAAGCCGGGTTTTTGTATGTTTTCCAGTTGGAACCTGAATTCAGAAAACTGAATTTTTCATCTTCAGTCCGGAACATAAATGCGGTTTGCACCGAAATAAAAGCTAGCGGACGGTCTTCTCCGCCGTTGTAAACCAAGGCAGCCAGCAGGTTTTCTCCTGGTTTCAGGAATGGCACAATGTCCACAACATCGTATTTATACGTTTGTAAATCGCCTTTGGCGGGGCCGTAACACACCCGCTTCCCGTTAACAAAAAGGTTGTAGCGGTTATCAGCCGAAACATGAATAATCAGCTTTTCAGGGACTTTTCCCAAATCAAACGATTTTCGGAAATGGTAAACACCGTAGGCCGTTTGGTTGGCCGAAGGGTACGAAATCCACGGGGCTGGTTGCGCAAATGCTTCAAATTGCAGAATTAGCAGAAAAAGTATTGCCATCTTAATTGCTGGATGTTTCATGACAGGTTTTATTTCAGTATTTCTTTCAGGTTGATTTCGTCGAGTGTCGCTGTTTTCGGGTGGTTATAAATTGCCCGCACCTCGTCGGGAGTATTGTGTGTCCACGGAAAGCGCGCCCAGCACATAAACCACGACCATTGAATTTGCTGGTCGAGAATTTCGGGTGAAGGCATATCTCCGATTTCTCCCAGGGCAATCAGTTTTCCCTTGCCAAGCTCTACAAGTTGGTCGTGGTGAGACTGTTTGTAATCGCCTTTATAAATATCAGCAGCCAGCACATCCACATACTCGTTTCCCGGGTAGAAAAGATGGTAGTCGTATGCCTCATCATCTTTCCAGTCGCGCGGGGAATTGGCGTTCCAAACCCAAATCAGGTTATTCAACTGGTGATGGTTGGTGTAGCGGTCGTACATTATTTTCCATAACTTTTGGATACCGTTTTCACCCGGACGGTTGCCATACCAAAACCACATGCCGTTCATTTCGTGATAAGGCCGCCAAAGAATGGGGATTCCGGCATCCCTGAATTTCTTCAGGAATTCGGCGCGCTGATCAATTTTTTCGAGCCACATGCGATGATATTCAGCTTCGGGCGTAACAATCTGCTCCCATTCCACGTCGCTGACCATCCCCTTCACACTTTTTTCAAATCCCAGGCTGTCGTGGTGAAAAGGTTTCACCTGGTGGTACATCAGGGTAATAACGGCCCCGTTTTGGTATTGGCGTTGAGCCTCTTCAAACAAGTCGTTGTTCAGCGAAGAAACATCGGTCCCCCAAACCACCGGTTTTTTACCGGTTAAAGCAACAATTGAATCGGTTGAACGGGTTAATTCATGCGGATAGTTATGCTGCCCCGAAAGGATGGTTTTTCCCTGATTTTCATACATCCATGTTAGCAGCTTTTTAACTTCGGGCGTGGCATTTGGGTTAACAGGGATTATTTGATTGTTACATGAAAAAAACAGGAAAGCCATTACAATATAAGTCGCCAGTTTGTTAATTGACATAATAAAAAATGAATTCATAAATTATTTTTATTAAGTAAAATTTTCTATTCGATTAAACCTCAAGATGTCCTATAGTTTTAAAATTAATTGTCTTTAATTCATTATTTTGAAGGTTTATAAACCGGATTTTGAACAGGCATCTGTGCATATACGCTTTCGCGCCAGTTTGTGAGCAACTGGTACATTTCCTTTGTTTTTGACTTCATCTTTTTTGATAGGTTGGTCGATTCTGAAATATCTTCTTTCAGGTTGTAAAGTTCAAGCGTTTCGGTTTCGTAAAATTCAACCAGTTTATAGTCGCCCACGCGGACCGAGCCGGCCGGCCTGCCCAACTGGTTTGAAAAATGCGGGTAGTGCCAGAACAGCGGCCTTTCAGTGTCCTGTTTCTTTTCAGGTTGCAACAATAGCGGAACGATACTTTTCCCATCCACATTTTCAGGAATATTTTCAATTCCGGTGATTTCGCAAAATGTTTGCAGGTAGTCGGTTGTGCTGAAGTAATTTTCCGAGGTTTTTCCGGCAGGCAATTTCCCGGGCCAGCTCACAATAGCCGGTACACGCGTTCCTCCTTCATAAATATGCCCTTTCCATTTGCGCAGCGGCAGCATAGAAGTTGGTATTGGTCCCAGTTCATCCAATCCAACCCCGCCGTTGTCGGAAGTAAAAACCACAATCGTGTTTTCGAGCAACCCGTTCTCTGCCAGTGATCCCATAATCCGGCCCACGCCGTCATCGATGCTTTCCATCATGGCTGCGTAATAGGGATTAAATTTTTCTTCCGAATTACCGTATTTAAAAAAATACTTCCGCAGTTTGTCG
>CAZHKI010000061.1:0-12593 GCA_964533365.1 uncultured Maribellus sp.
CCCGCTGGCGCAAGATTGTATCTTGTGCCTCTTTTGGAACAAAAGAAAAGAAATCCCTGTTCCTGAGCGATTATGCATCACTTGGTTTGCAGAAAATTCCGGCATCATGCCACACGATGTGCAACCGTGCGGCAGCAAAAGCTTGATAAAGAGTATTAAAAACGGAATAACAATCAATTTAAATAAAATAATATGGAAAAGTATTCTGTTACAGAAACCATCATTGCTTTGGAGACTGCGGCTCTTGAAGCATGGCACAATGGGAATCCTTCTCCCTATCTCGAACTTTATTCGAAGAATTATACTTATTTCGACCCTGTCCAGGAACGGCGGCTTGACGGTTGGGACAAGATAAAAGCGTTGTATGAAACCCTGCGTGGAAAGGTAAAAATGGATCATTTCGAAATGATAAATCCCGTTGTTCAGCATACTGCTACCATGGCAGTGCTGACCTACAACCTGCATTCTTTTTCCGGTGAAACAATCTGGAAGGAAAATTGCACCGAAGTGTATCAGCTTGACGAAAATAGCGGGTGGAAAATCATTCACAGCCATTGGTCATTGACTAAACCTTCTGTTCAATAATTTTTTGAAACTTTTAGTCTTTTTGACCTTGACTGGTTATGTGCAGCAGACTTGTCGGCGTGCGAAGCACCCGACAACGTCAAATATGAATAATAAAAGTTTTACTAAACGACATTGGATTATTAAAAAAAATACTGGCATTCCGCCACTTCCACGTGACAGCATTATCAGGGTGCTGAAAGCATTCCGGGCATCATGCCACGCGATAGTTCGTTGAAAACTAATTTTTTATACCGTAAAAATAGCTCAAAATGAAGACTGAAACTTTTCAACCGGGAAAAAGTATCTATTCCAAACCTTCCAACGGGAGTTTCTTTTCGCCCTTTGGGTTCAGTATCGACAGCATGGAGCAGCTCATCCTGGTTAATTTTGAGAAAGACCCCGATGAGTTGTACCACACGTTCGAAATGCAGCGGGCCTGTGACGAAAGCGGGCGGAAGAGCTTTCTGGTGATTGCCTACCGTACCGACGGGGCCGTTGATATTTATCATCAGCCTGCCTTTTCCTTTGGTTCGCAAACCAGCATTTTAAACGATGTAATCCTGTATGAGCGGCCCATGGAAGATGCCATTTTTGAGGTGGATGCCCACCGGTTGGAGGTTTACTTTTCCTTTGCCGACCGAACGGGGCGTCCGGTAACAGTCCGTGTCACCGAAAGCAACCGGGCGAAAAAGAAACCTTTCTTCCTGCTGGCGCCGGTGGGCGTTGTTTCCAGCCAGCCAGCCGCCCTGCCCGTTTATTCGTTGTACGGCATGTCGTTTACCAAACAAAAATTCACGAAAATTGAAATCACGATTGGCGGGGTGTTGCACAAACCCGATCCGTTTGCTTTGCCCGTCGATTGCTCCAAAAACTATTTCACCCGTTACTCGGCCGATACATTTAATGTTGACTGGAACCCAAATTTCAACGGGACGTTATTCCCTCTTTTCCCAGGGCCAAACAATATTGCGGAGCAAAACGGGACAACCATTGAAACAATTCGCCGCGACGGCCATCCCGAAATAAAATCGATGAGCGCCCGAAACCGGAAACATCAGCTCCAGATCCGCTTTTCGCCACCGTTCCCCGATGTGGCTTGCCTTAAACCGGATACAGATTTGTCCGGCGAATTCGTGATTCAGCCCGATTCTCCGGCAGGCGTCATCAGCGGGACATATCATCTCCGCAGCACGGCCGACGAGGTAACTCTGCAATTCATGCCTGCCGGGGGCTGGCAGCCCGGTGAACGGAGATGGATATTGAAATTCCTGTTTTTTGTGGTGAAAATCTTCAAAGAATGGCCAAAGAGTTATGTGTGGAATGCCCGGATTCAGTTTGGCGGGGAAGGGAATCCCGTCATACAGTCGGGGTGGGCCCGGATGGAATGAAACGGACGGGCCTGTTTTATCTTGCTTCTGCGTAATTTCAAACCTGCAAAATTTTGATTATTTTTGACTTAGATAAAAATCAGCAGAATGATTAATAACAATTCAAATTCACTGTCAATTATCAGAGAAACAACAAACAGGATTATTCCTGGCAGCAGGATACTTTTGTTTGGGTCTCGGGCCAGAAAAGACAACACAACTGAAAGTGATTATGACTTCCTTGTAATAACCAAACAAACCATTGATATTCGTGAAAAAAGAACACTTAAATCTCTTTTGAGAAAAGAGTTAGCCCGGTTAAAAATTCCTGCAGATATTCTGATTCAAAGTGAAGACGAAATAAATGCTAAAAAAGAGATTACGGGTCACATTTTAAAGCAAGTCATGAAAGAAGGTATTGCATTATGAACAAGGATACAGCAGATTTCATCAGACAATGGCTTTATAAAGCAAATGAAGACCTATTGGTTATTGAAAAGTTGACTGAATTTGAAATTATTGCGACTTCTTCAATTTGTTTTCATTGCCAGCAGGCAGTAGAAAAATTTCTAAAAGCGTTCATTATTGCGAATGGAATTGAAATTAAAAGAACACATAACATTGAATTCCTGCTTTCGGAGTGCGCTGATATTGACAAAGATTTTACGAAGATTGATCCTAAAGAATTAAGTGATTTTGGAGTTGATGCCAGATATCCGGGAGACATGTATATCCCCGGTGAAAAAGAAACGCTTGAATACAGAGACCTTGCATTTGAAATAAAGAATTTGGTTGAAGATAAGATTGATATACTTCTGAATTTGGAATAATCACGGCTGGTATTCAATAACACTCTGAACGGTCTGCTACCCGTTTCCTGCCTGGCAAAAGCAAAAGAAAAAATGAATGATATTCCGGCTGATTGACCGGCGCAGTTATGGGTTACGAAAAATTAGTGGTACGAATCAAAAAAATCAATACAAATGAGAAAATTAATTACAACATTTCTTATCGGAATTTTATGTCTGAGCGGACTAGCTCAGGGCTTCGATAAAACGAAACTGGATCATTATTTTGATGCACTGGAAACAAACAACAAGTTTATGGGAAGTGTGGCTGTTTCTAAAGACGGTGCTGTTATCTATTCACGCTCGGTTGGTTTTTCTGATATTGAAAATCAAGTCAAAGCCAACGAAAACTCGATTTACCGAATTGGTTCCATCTCAAAAACCTTTACTTCGGTGTTGGTTATGAAAGCGCTGGAAGAGAAAAAACTGAACCTGGATCAAACCATTGAAACCTATTTCCCGACCATCAAAAACGCCGAAAAAATTACCATAAAACATTTACTGACTCACCGGAGCGGGATTCACAATTTTACCGACGATAAAGATTACCTTACCTGGAACACACAACCCCGGACAGAAAAGGAAATGGTGGAAATAATTACTAAAGCAGGCAGCGATTTTGAACCTGGCACAAAAGCAGAATACAGCAACTCAAATTTTGTCCTGCTAAGCTATATTCTCGAAAAGACCTTCCATCAATCTTATGCCGGTTTGTTACAAAAATATATTGTTCAGCCTGTTGGATTAAAAAACACCCGTTTTGGCGGAAAAATCAATCCCGAAAAGGGTGAATGTAAGTCATACAGCTTTTTGGGCAACTGGAATCTTGAACCCGAAACTGACATGTCAATTCCAACAGGTGCCGGTGGAATTGTTTCAACTCCTGTCGATTTGGTAAAATTCAGCGATGCCTTATTTGGCGGGAAGCTTGTAAAACCGGAAACTCTTGAAATGATGAAAACCATGGAAGATAATTTTGGAATGGGCTTGTTTAAAATTCCTTTTTACGATAGAATGGCTTACGGACATACTGGGGGGATCGACGGTTTTAGTTCTGTATTTGCCTGTTTCTCTGATGGTAATATTTCTTATGCATTAACGTCAAACGGAACAAACTTCAACAACAATAATATTTCCATTGCTGTTTTAAGTGCTGTTTACGGCAAAACCTATGATATTCCTGAGTTTTCGACCTACCACATTACCACTGAAGAATTGGACAAATACTTGGGTGAATATACTTCAAAAGAGATTCCTTTGATCATTTCGGTAACCAAAGTCAGCAATACATTAATCGCACAAGCCACTGGACAGTCGGCTTTTCCACTCGAAGCAACCGAAAAGGATAAATTTAAGTTTGACCAGGCAGGAGTTGTTTTGGAATTTAATCCGGCAGAAAAAACGATGGTATTAAAACAGGGTGGCGGACAATTTTTATATACGAAAGAATAAAGCCGCACGGAAAACTTTTCCTTTTCATAAGGAAAGTGAATGGCTCTGAATCGGCTTCCGGGTTTACCTTAGGCAGAAATACTACACATTGATCCCGCCTGATGCGGGATTGATGTATGTTTTGTTTTAAATGAAGTCACCCCGGGTATTATTCTGCATAGCCGTTTATACCCGTTCGCCTTCGAGTGAGAAATCGGAAGCGGCGGTAATCCGTACATTGACAAACTGCCCGATGAGGTTTTCGTCGGCGGAAGCAAACCGCACAATGAGTTTTCCTTCGGTATGCGACGAAAGGAATCCTTCTTTGCGGTCGGTACCGCGCACCAGTACCCGGTATGTTTTCCCGATTTGCTGCTGGTTATAGGGAATGTTGTGTTTGCGCAGCTCTTCGGTGAGAATATGCAGGCGCCGTTTTTTCTCGTCGTGCGAAATGTCGTCGTCCCAGCGGTGGCTGGTGGCCCCGGGGCGCGGCGAATACATGGCTGTGTACGACATGTTGAACTGGAACTCTTCCATGGCGCGCCGGGTGTTTTCAAACTGTTCTTCGGTTTCACCCGTAAAACCGACAATGATATCGGTAAACAGTGTGGCCTGCGGAATCACCCTGCGGATGGTTTCCACGATGTGGCGGTACCGTTCCACGTTGTATTTGCGGTTCATGCGGATGAGTACCTTGTCGTCGCCGCTTTGAATGGGCAGGTGGATTTGTTTGGCCAGCACCGGGTATTGCGCTATCACCTCAATTACTTCGTCGGTCATATCGCGTGGGTGGGGCGAAGTGAAATAAACCCAGAATTCGTTTTGCAGCCGGTTTCCCAACTCGCCGATTTGCCGCAGCAACCCGGCAAAATTAATCTCTTCACCTTTTTTATCGAGGCCGTACGAGTTTACATTTTGTCCAAGCAGTGTAATCGATTTGAATCCCTGGCTGGCCAGTTGTTCCACTTCGGCCACAATGTCGGCCGAAGGGCGCGACACTTCGCGGCCGCGGGTGTACGGCACGGCGCAAAACGTGCAAAATTTGTCGCAGCCATTTTGTATTGGGATGAACGCTTCGAATTTTGACTGGTACGCAGGCTGGACATTCCAGAATTGTTCGATGTTTTCGTTATGCGGATCGATGCCGGTGCTTAAATGAACCGGCGTGGTGATTCCATACTGGCTGATCATTTCCGGAAGTTTCGGCAAATCCTTCATCTGGAAGGTTATATCGAACAATTTCAGGAATTTTTCGTGATCACTGGGCAAAATACAACCCGAAATAAAAGTGATCAGATTTTTACGGTTTTTCCATTTGTTCCATTTGGCAATGCGCGAATACACCTTGTCGATGGCTTTTTGCCGTACCGAGCAGGCAAGAATGCCAATCAATCCGGCTTCCTCCTCGTTGTCGGTCCAGGTGTAGCCGGCCTCGTCGAGGACCGAAATCACCCGCTCGCTGTCCGACAGGTTCATCTGGCAACCCAATGTAATGACGTGGTATTTCATTTTTTTGTTTTTCAAAAATAAACTTCGGAATAGATGTTCGAAACCGGAACACCTTTCGCGGTTAAAATATCAAAAACTTCGTGGATCATTTCACTGTTTCCGCACAAAAAGCAGTGCGTTTGCGGATCGATTTTCTGGCTGAACAGGTAATCGGTTACCCGCCCCTCGAAATCGCCGTTCGAATCGCCCGACGTGCAAAGCGTGATCCGTTCCTTTTCAAAATCCTGGTGCCCGTAAGCCTCAAATCCGTATCGGACTCCGTGGATTAAATGATAATCCAAATCCGAAAATGTGCGAACAAAACTGTGAAACGGGCTGATTCCGGTGCCGGTGGCCACAAATAAAAATTTTCGTGAAGAAAACATTTCGGGATTAAACCGGAAAAAACCAAACGGCCCATTGATGGTGAGGTATTCGCCGGCTTTCATTTTTTTTAGTTCCCGCGACATTCTCCCACCTTCCACTTCGCGGATCAGAACTTCCAGGTAGTCGTCATTCTCGCCGCTGAATACCGAATATTCCCGCTGCCCGGGTTTGTTCTCGGAGCTGAGCAGAATAAATTGCCCGGTTTGAAACGAGATACCGTTTCTTTCCATCCGAATGACAAAGGCTGAATCGGTTAAATGCCTGACTTCAATTATTTTATGTTTTTTCAATTATCGAGATTTAATCTAAATTAAAAACGGTGCAAAAATATAAATTATTCCTGTCTCAGCAAGTTCATTCGGAAATGGTTTGGAATCTGTTTTTGAATGGAAAGAATTTCATTCCATTTTTTAACTTTAGCGTTCAATTGAATTCAATATACGATGAAACGACAATTTGCTGCATTTGCCACCTTTTTTCTTTTAGTTTTTATGACGTTTGCCCAGGAACCATCGCGATCGGTTTTTTATAATCAGGGCAATAACCGTACATGGATTTCGTACCAAAACAATAACCAGGCTTTGTACCGGATCATCAGTAATGAAGCTTTTTCGTTGCTTGCTGAGCGGACCGAACGGGTAAGCCGGATTCAAACAAAGGGCGACTGGGAAAAATATCAACAGGAACTGAAGGAGCAGTTTGGCGCTTCGCTGTCCAAATTTCAAAAGACTCCGCTGAACGCCAAAGTTACCGGCAAACTGGAACGGCCCGGGTTTACTGTTGAGAAAATCATTTACGAATCGCACCCCGGGTTTTACGTTACCGGTTCCCTTTTCATTCCTAAAAAGCTGAAAAAACCGGCGCCGGCAGTAATTTACTGCTCGGGGCACAGCGAGTCGGGCTTCCGCAGTGAAGTGTACCAGCGGGTGATCATGAACTTAGCTGAAAAAGGATTTGTGGTTTTTGCCTACGATCCCATTGGTCAGGGCGAGCGGCTGCAATATGCTGACAATCAAACCGGAAAGTCAAAAGTGGGCGGTTCCACAACCGAGCATTCATATGCCGGGGCACAAACCCTCTTGTCGGGTATTTCACTGTCCGATTATTTTATTTGGGACGGAGTCCGGGCTGTTGATTTTCTGGAAACCCGCAAGGAAGTGGATTCGAAACGAATCGGAATAACCGGGCGTTCGGGCGGCGGCACTCAGTCGGCGCTCATTGCTGCATACGACGAACGCATTCTGGCTGCCGCCCCGGAATGTTACATCACCAGTTTTCAGCGGCTGCTGCATTCCATCGGGCCGCAGGACGCCGAGCAAAACCCGTTTCATTTCATCAAAAAAGGGATGGACCATGCCGACTTTTTGCACATCCGCGCACCGAAACCAACGCTGATCATTACCACCTTCCACGACTTTTTCAGCCAGCAGGGCGCCTGCGAAACATTTGCCGAAGTTCAGAAATCATACGCCGCTTTCGGGATTCCTGAAAACATTCAGTTTGCTGTTGATGAGGGAAAACACGAATCCACCAAAAACAACCGCGAAACCATGAATGCCTTCTTCCAGAAATACCTTGCCCTTCCGGGCGATGACACCGACCATGAAATTACACCGTTTACCGTGGAAGAGCTTTGGTCAACACCCACCGGGCAGGTAGCCACTTCGTTCAAGGGCGAAACGGTTTTCAGTTTAAATCAGAAGTATGCAAAAGGACAAAAAGCGGTTGGGAATGAGTTGAAAACAAAAGTGGCCGAAATGGCCGGAATTGAACTGGATCGGAAATTCGCCGCGGCCGTATTTACCGGCAAATTTTCGGAAAACGGGACAGAAGTGAAAAAATATTTTCTGGAGAACAGTAAAAACGATTATGCCTTGCCGGTTTTTGTGGTTTCAAAATCCGGAGTGTCAGCACAAAAATGCCTGGTCTGGCTGCCGGAGGAAGGAAAGGAACAACTTCTTTCATCGCCGTTGCTTACCGGTTTTGCTGATGCCGGTTATTCAATTGTAATAGCCGATTTGCCGGGAATTGGAGAGTTGTTTGATCCTGGGTTCCGCGGCGACGGATTTGTACAGAAAGTGCCGTTTAACTATACTTTTGGCGCCAACCTGGCCGGGAAAAGCATTCCGGGGATTCAGGCCGAATCGCTCGATTTGCTGATACAGTTTATTGAAAAAGATTTCCCCGGACAGATACCCTGTGTGATGGCAGAAGGGGGTACGGTTTCGGCGCTGCTGAATTACACGGCAATTAAAAATCCGTTTGAAAAACTGGTTTTGATGAACCCGCTGACTTCGTATAAAAGCTTAGCCGAAACGGAATATTACGATCCGAAACTGGCTTACAGTGTGGTTCCCGGGAGTTTGCTGTTTTATGATTTTCAGGATTTGATTTCGTTGCTTCCTGCTGGTTCGGTAAAAGTAGTCAATCCCGTGAATGCACTGGGCAACCCAATCGGAGAAACCGAAGATGAATCTGCGGTGCTGGATTTTTTAAGCCGGTAATTATAATCAGATTAAACATCGATTATAAAAACAACGAGGCCAGTACCAGACGGATTTCACCGTAACTGACCGTTTCGCCAAGCCTTTTTCTGATTTCGGTGGAGTTGGTTACCCCCGGGTTTTCTTTGATAAATGAAGAAATCATCCGGATCTTTTCGGCTGGAACCATCCGGGCAATATCCAGTTCCCCGTTCCGGATAAAATGGGAAAGATGCCCTTCGACCGTGGTTTCAGCAAATTTCCGGAGTCGGGCCACGTGTTTTACCGAACCGTATTTTTTGAACAGTTCGAAACTGATTTCTTTGGTTGACAACCCGGCAAAAAGTACTTCTTCGCTGGCGTTTTCCGGAATAGCCATTCCTTTTTCATTCCGGAAGTTGAGGATGAGCGATAAAATATCCTGCCCGAACTGTTCCATTTTTTTGCCGCCCATCCCTTTTACCGCTTTCAGCGCGACAGCAGAAACCGGCAGTTTTTCTGCAATTTCGGCCATTACTTTTTGCGATAAAATCCGGGGAAGCTCCAATCCGGTATCCATAGCTTTCTGGTAACGCCATTCCACCAGTTTTCGGTAGAAATCCGGATTTTTCACAGTGGCGGCAACCGCTTTGCTACGCGGCTTTGCAGTTGGTTTTTCAATGGAAGCTACAGCACGGGCTTCGAGGTATTTTTTGATGGAGAAACCGTCGGTCACTGAGTTCAGACAGGCTTTTTTTATCTCCAGTTCCATTTCCAGCCGGCTGAGAATTTCTGAAATCCGGTTAAGAACTTCGCGGTTGTCGGTTTCAAATCCGGCCTCTTCCAGTGGTGTCTCAATCTGTTCACCAATTTTGGTCAGGAAATAAGCAGCGCCTTTTATCAGCCGTTCCTGTAACGCATTGTTTTCTTCTGCTGAAACAGGAAAGCTTGTCAGTTTTTCCATTTGCAAACGAAATTTGTCAGCCACATCAACCAATTCTTCCTGGATGGATTTTTGAAGGATTTTCAATATTTCCGGCATATTTCCCATCAGAGATCCGGCATTCTCATCCCAGGTTTTCAGCAGGTACAAAAGGGTACGGGAAATGGGTTTAAAATCGATCAACTCGCAGAGCAGTTGCCATTCATATTCCCTTCGGTGTTTGTTCAACTCGGCTTCACCCGGCTGATTCGCTTCCACGTGGTCGATAAAACCGGTAACCGTATTGTCGTTAATGACGCTCTGGTTGTTGAGCGGTGTGCGAAGCACCAGCCCATCGAAACTTTTACAGCGGCTCAGCGCCACGTAAACCTGCCCGTGTGCGAACGACTGTTGTGCATCGATAATGGCTTTTTCGAAAGTCAGCCCCTGACTTTTATGAATGGTGATTGCCCATGCCAGTTTTAACGGGTACTGGATAAACCGTCCGATTTGTTCCTCTGTGATTTCATTGGTTTCCTCGTTGAGCCGGTAACGGGTGTTTTCCCAGATAGCCTTTTCAACAACGATTGGCTCGGTTTCGCCTGGACAAAGTACTTCAATCTGCTCGTCGTCGATGTCGGTCACTTTTCCGATTTTTCCGTTGTAGTACCGTTTTTCGTAAGAAGTGTCGTTTTTCATGAACATGACCTGTGCTCCGGTTTTCAGTTCCAGCGTTTCGTCGGCAGGGTAAGCATATTCGGGAAATTCGCCTTCCACAGAGCAGTTAAACTGGTGGAGTTGGGTTTTCAGTTTCTCCAGGTGATTGTCGTTAATCTGTTTTGCCTGGTAATTGTGGGTGGTGAGGGTGATGTAGCCTTCTTTGTCGTCGGGCGAGAAGTTTGGAATAAACCGGCTGTTTAGTTTCTTCAGGTCATCAGTTCCCATTCGGTTATCGCGTACTTTGTTCAGCAGGTCAATAAAATCCTGCTCGCTTTGGCGGTAAATGTGTTTTAGTTCGATGCTGATGTACTCCGATTTTTTCAGGGCATGGCTGCTGAAAAAGAAGAAGGTGTCGTAGTATTTTTCAAGAATTTCGCGGTCTTCGTCTTTCACAACCGGGGCCAGTTGCTGCAGATCTCCAATCATAAGCAGTTGCACCCCACCAAAAGGCTGGTAGCGGTTTTTGAACCGCCGCATGGTTGCATCGATGGCATCGAGCACATCGGCGCGTACCATGCTGATTTCGTCGATAACCAGCAGGTCGAGGCTGCGGATGAGGTTGATTTTATTTTTGGTGAACCGGTTAACTGATTCTGCGCGGGGACTGGCAATGCCGGATTTGACAGCATCCTGCGGAATCTGGGGGCCAAACGGCAACTGGAAAAACGAGTGGATGGTCACTCCGCCGGCGTTGATGGCAGCTACGCCTGTTGGCGCCAAAACAACCATCCGTTTCGGGGAACTTTTTTTCAGGTTTTTCAGAAATGTGGTTTTCCCGGTTCCGGCTTTCCCGGTCAAAAAAATATGCCGGCCAGTGTATTGTAAAAAATTATAAGCCAGTTGAAGTTGCGGGTTTTCTTTCATTTGATTCTGTTCTTTTTCGTTTGCCTAACAGCGGTTTGATTGTTTCCTCAAGAAAATACCGGTATATGTTATGAAGGTTTGAATCCTTATTCATGAACTTTAAATATTGAATATTCCATCAAAAATAACACTTTCAGTCATAATAATTCATGCAATGAATAATCATTTGTGGCCGAATTGTTTATCGGGTTGTTGCCAGTGCCGGGTTTTCAAAAAGTTTATTTGAGTATAGCTGAATGACAGAAAAAAATGCCTCTTTTGTTTCGTGAAAATTTAATCTCAGAATTATGGCGGTAAAATCATTTACAGAACATGAAAAAGCTTTTTATACCGATGGCTATCAGTTGGGAATGGAGGCTTTCAAAACAGGGCAGGGACAAAAATCGCTTTTTGCAGCCCAGGCTGCCATGTATTCGGCGATGGACGGGCTGATTGATTCCTTGTCGGAATTTGCTGAAAAACAGGGCACTCCGGTTCATTGTAAAAAAGGGTGTGAATGGTGCTGCCACCAGCCAGTGTTTGCACTTTCGTTTGAAATGGATTATCTGAACCATTTTCTCAGGGAAAACTTTGATGAGCAACAACAATTTGAAATCAGGAAAAGGGCTGAGCAGAAGCGACAGAAACTGGGTTTTTTGAGTGAAAAGGAAATTCTGAATTCCAAATTTCCCTGCCCGTTACTCGAAAACGGCGCATGCAGCGCCTATCCTGCACGGCCAATGGCTTGCCGGATTTATCTTTCATCGGATGTGAATACCTGTTTGAAATTTTATCACGAGCCGGAAGATGAAACTACTTATCCCACGTTGCTCGATTTTCCGATGCGTGCCGGCCGCATGATGAACGAAGGTTTTAAAGCCGCTTTGAAAGCACATGGAATAAACATCCAGGAATTCCGGATTGACCAAAAAATGCTGGAAGAATAACCTGCATTTTTGATCCGATTAACAATAAAAAAACACCACCTGAGATCGAATTCAGGTGGTGCTTTTTTTTATGCCAGACTGAGTTTATTTCAGCCATTTATCCAGCCAGTTGAAAAAGACGCGCTGCCAAAGGATTCCGTTTTGGGGTTGCAGCACCCAGTGGTTTTCTTCCGGGAAATACAGCAGTTGAGCGGGAACTCCGCGCAAAATGGCAGCGTTAAATGCAGCCATTCCCTGTTCAGCCGGAACGCGGTAATCTTTTTCTCCCTGAACAATGAGAATCGGCGTGTCCCAGTTTTGAACAAATTTGTGGGGCGAGAACGAGTAGGAACGTTGCGCCACAGAATTGGTTTGATCCCAGTATGCTCCGCCGTAGTCCCAGTTGACAAACCACATTTCTTCGGTGGAGGTGTACATGTGTTCGAAGTTAAAAATTCCGTCGTGGGCAATGAACGCTTTAAAACGTCCCTGGTGGTTGCCGGCGAGGTACATCACCGAAAAACCTCCGTAACTGGCGCCCACCGCACCCAGTCGTGATTCATCGACAAACGGTTCTTTCGCTATTTCGTCGATGGCGGTGAGCAGGTCTTTAATATTTTGTCCGCCGTAAT
>CAZHKI010000062.1:0-12555 GCA_964533365.1 uncultured Maribellus sp.
GATGATGGCTATCTTGTATTTATCGGTTGTATTGTTGATAATAGCGAACTGCGAAACATCGGCCGATGTGCCGGCTGTTGTGGGAATACAAATAATGGGGGGAGTTGGTTTTGCAATTTGGTCAATCCCCTCGAAAAGATGGATCGCTTTGTTATTGGTCACCACAATCCCGATTCCTTTGGCGCAATCCAAAACACTTCCGCCACCAAGGGCTACTATTAAATTGCAATGGTGTTCGCGATAGGTTTGAGCGCCGTTAACCACTTCATAGTCGCGTGGGTTCGGCGAAATACGATCAAATGTGACATAATCAATCTGCTCTTCCTGAAATGATTTTTCCAGTTCATCGAGCCAGGCTGTTTTTCTTATTCCTGAATCGGTGGCAATAAAAACCTTTTCAGCCCCGAGCTTTTTACAATATCCGGAAGCCAGTCTCCGTGCATCAATACCAAAAATGTATTCCGGCGCTACAAATTTCCGAAGTTCCAGATGAATATCTCCCATTCGCTTTGATTCCTCTTGCTCCAACCTGTTTAACAATGACAAATGATTTCCCTTTCCTATGGGCTATGGAATAAAAATACAAAAATTATCCTTTACAAATCAGAAAATAAAATCGTATGTCAATTTATTCTTTTGAACCTGAAATGACCGGAAAACAAAATAATTTCCGATTTCGAAAGTTTCTATCTTTACAGGCACATTAATCTGAAGTGAGCAAAAAAAGACAAAAACGAATCATTGTTTCAGTAACCAGCGACCTGGTGAGCGACAACCGGGTACACAAGGTTTGCACTACATTAACCGGCATGTGTTTTCATGTTCTGCTGATCGGGCGGCGCCTGCCCCGGAGTTTGCCACTTCTGCCCCGCACTTATTCAACCAAACGGTTTCGCCTTTTTTTTCATAAAGGACCTCTGTTTTATGCGGAATATAATCTCCGGTTGTTCGTTTTTCTGCTATTTTCAAAAACCGATGTTCTGCTGGCGAATGATCTTGATACGTTGCCGGCAAACTTTCTCACATCGAAACTGAGGTGTAAACCGCTGGTTTACGACAGCCACGAATTTTTCACCGAAGTACCGGAACTGATTGGCCGTCCGCGGATTAAAAAGGCTTGGGAATGGCTCGAACAAATGATGGTCCCGAAACTAAGATTCGCCTATACCGTTTGCGAATCCATTGCAAAAATTTACACTGAAAAATACGGAGTCCAGTTCCGCGTGGTGCGAAATGTTCCGTTAGCCGGAGCTTTTCATGACAAAAAGGAAAACAGGGAAACCGGGAAAATGATTTTATACCAGGGAGCAGTGAATAAAGGCCGCGGACTGGAGCAGGCCATCCGCGCGATGCATTCTATTGAAAATGCCCGGCTGGTTATTGCCGGCGGCGGCGATATAAAAACAAACCTGGAGAAACTGGTGGAAGAAGAAAAACTTTCGGCAAAGGTGACCTTCACTGGCCGGTTGCCGCTGGAAGAACTGGCCCGGCTCACTCCGCAAGCCGACCTGGGACTTTCCATCGAAGAAGATTTGGGACTGAATTACAGGTTTGCCCTGCCCAACAAACTGTTTGATTATATTCAGGCAAAAGTGCCGGTTTTGATAACGAACCTGCCCGAAATGGCGGCGCTGATGGATCGTTACGAAATCGGAGAAATCACACCTTCGCTGGAACCGGAGATCCTGGCCCGAAAAATAAACGATATGCTCAGCAATGAAACGAAACGTTCAGTCTGGGAAAAAAACCTCAAAACTGCTGCACGTGAACTGACCTGGGAAAATGAGGAAAAATTTTTACAGGAGCTTTTCAGCAACTTCATCTAATTGGCTTCCAGCAAACTTTCAAAATTAATCATGGTTTTATTGGCTTCCGAATCGTTGATTTGGCCTTTGGCGCAAATCAGGGTACGCGCCGGTTTTTTGGCAATGGCTGCATAGTCGTGTGTGGCCATCAGCACGGTTTTCCCGGCGTCGTTCAACTGGATAAACAAGTCAAGAATTTCCTGCGAAGTTTCGGGATCAAGGTTGCCGGTGGGCTCATCGGCTAAAATAATCATCGGGTCGTTAAGGATAGCCCGTGCAATCACCACGCGCTGTTGTTCGCCACCGCTCAGTTGGTGCGGCATCTTTTTTTGTTTGCCTTCCATTCCCACCCGGATCAGAACCTCAATAATCCGGGCTTCAATTTCGGTGCGGTTTTTCCAGCCGGTGGCTTTCAGTACAAATTCCAGGTTTTGATAAACCGTCCGGTCGGTCAGCAACCTGAAGTCCTGAAATACAACGCCCAGATTTCGTCGCAAATGTGGAATCTCCTTCCGTTTTATTGACCGCAACTGAAAACCGGCCACACTCCCCATGCCTTTTATCAGCGGCAATTCAGCATTTAATGTTTTAATCAGGCTGCTTTTCCCGGTGCCCACTTTCCCGATAATATAGACAAATTCGCCCTGCCCTATCGATAATTCCACATCGGTAAGGATACAATTTTCGCGCTGGTAAATATCGGCGCCAACCAATTCTATCACTTTGTTCTCCACCATCATTTGCATAAAACTACCCGAATATAACCGGAATTTATTTATCTCACAGGATAATAAACGAAAGAAATAAACAGTTTCTTGTTAAGAAAATGAACAAACAACCAAAAAGCGGAACAATGTTTATAGCTATTTTAGAAAATTAATTTGATCGGTAAGGAAACAGCCAATCGATCGTTGAAAAGAACCCGGTTTCGGGTGATGATAATTGATTTGAATAAATAAATACACAAGAAACAACAGGAGCATGAGAACAATTCAGATTTTAATTTTCCTACCCTTGTTTATCCTGATTCATTTTCAGTTAAAAGCGCAAAAAACAGCTTTTTTTGAGGATGTTCAGAAAGAGATCAACATGGGTAAGGAATTATTTGAACAGGGAAAATACAATGCAGTTTTCCGACAGTTTGAAAAAATACAGACACAGGTCAGCGAGAAATCGGAAGTCTATTCCGAGGCCGAATATTTCAAATCCGTTTCGGCGCTGAAAGCCGGTCACGCATCGGGAAGCAAAATGATGAATAAGTTTATCAGCGATTACCCGGAAAGCCCATACATTAACGGAGCCTGGTTCAACCTTGGCACCCATCAGTTTGACAAAAGGCAGTATGCTGTTGCCCTTCGCAGTTTTGGCCAAGTTGACCGCGATGATCTTTCGGAAAACGACCTGATACAACTCCAGTACCAAACCGGTTATGCCAACCTTACGGAAGAAAATCTCGATCAGGCAGCAGCCGAATTTTATGCCATCAAGGATGCCAACCATTTCTACAGCCGACCGGCCACTTATTACTGGGCTCATGTGATGTACCTCCAGGAAAAATACGAATCGGCGCTGCAGGGTTTCTCAAAACTGAACGGCGACCCTTCCTATTCGAAGGTTATCCCGCTTTACGTAAGCCACATTTACTACAAGCAGCAGCGCTACGATCAGGTCGTCAGCTATATCGTTCCCATTATGAACGACGTGGAAGAAGAACACAAGGCAGAACTGTCGAAAATTGTTGGCGATTCCTACTTTCACCTTCGAAATTACACATCGGCATTACCCTACCTGGAAACCTATTTTAACTCGTCGGGACCGAAAACCCGCGAAGACAATTACCTGCTCGGTTACAGCTACTTCAGCACCGGAAGTTTCGACAAAGCTGCGCCACTCCTCGAAAATGCATCGAAAGGCCGCGACGAGATGGCTCAAAATGCCTATTACCACCTGGCCGACTGCTACATCCGGTTGAATGAAAAAGAAAAAGCGAGGGTTGCTTTCGAGGCAGCTTCTGAATTCGACTTCAACGAAAAAATCAAAGAAGACGCGCTTTTCAGCTTTGCCAAACTTACCTACGAACTTTCCTACTCGCCGTTTAACGAAACCATCAAAGCATTTGACCGCTACATTAGTTTGTACCCCAATTCGGAAAGAAACACCGAGGCCTACCGTTACCTGGTGGAAGTTTTCATGGTAACACGAAATTACAGCGACGCCATCAGTTCCATCGATAAAGTTCAGGTAAAAACCCCGGCGGTTTTACGCGCCTATCAGCGGGTAACATTTTACCGCGGTATGGAACTTTTCAATAACCTCGCCTACAATCAGGCCATCGAATATTTTGATCTTTCGCTGGCCAACAGCAGCCACAACCGCGAAATTGCCGCCCGGGCCCAGTTTTGGAAAGCCGAAGCGCTTTACCGCGTAGGCGATTACACCCGCTCGGTTAATGCATACAACCAATTTTTACGTTCACCCGGGGCCATTTCATTAGCCGAATTTAACGATGCCGGATACAACCTTGCCTATGCCTATTTTAAGCTGGAAGATTACGAATCGGCGGCATCGCATTTCAAAAAATATGTCACTGCCATGCAGGGAAAACGGAGCGAAAAACTGGCCGATGCCCATAACCGTATCGGCGATTACTATTTTATGAAAACCGATTATTCTCAGGCAATCCAAAATTATCAGCAATCAGTCAGTTTAAAAACCTTCGAGGCCGATTATGCTCTTTACCAGATTGCATTTTGCCAGGGTTTGCAACGTAACCAACAAGGGAAAATTGAATCCCTGCAACAATTGCTGGCCGGGTTCCCCGAGTCAGATTACCAGGATGACGCGTTGTATGAACTGGGACGCGCGTATGAACGACTGGGACGAAACCTGGAGGCCACACAGCAATACCAGAAAATTTCCAGCAACCATTCTCAGGGAAGTTTCTACCGGAAAGCGCTGCTCCAGATGGGTTTAATCAACTACAACAACGGCGATTATTCAAAAGCGCTTACTCAGTATAAGGAAGTGGCCGAAAAATTCCCCGGGACACCCGAATCACAGGCAGCTTTGCTTGGAATTAAAAATTGCTACGTGGAAATGAACAGTGTAGACGATTACTTTGCCTACACCAACCAGTTGGGTTCAGGCAGCAACGTTACGGCATCGGAACAGGATTCATTGTCGTACCTTGCCGCCGAACGGATGTATATGGCCGGAAATGCCGGCGCGGCAGCCCAACTCCTGCGGTATATCCAACAGTTTCCAAATGGAAACTTTGTTTTGAACGCCCGATTTTATTTAGCTGAATCACTTTATAAGGAAGGACATTATTCCGAATCGAACGAACATTACCTATTTGTTGCCCAACAGCCTTCCAACCTGTTTACCGAGCAGGCGCTGTCGCGAGCATCGGAACTCACATTTAACGCACAGCAATACGATCAGGCCCTGGAATTATTTAAACGCCTCGAAACCATTTCCGACAGCAAATGGAATATTCTGAAAGCTTACACCGGTCAAATGCGCTGCAACCTGAAACTTCAACGGTTCCAGGATGCGATTGCCGCCGCTGAAAAAGTTAAAAAATCGGATGTCGTGAACGACGCATTACTCCGTGAAGCCCGCTATACCACCGGTAAATCATGGTTTCATCTGGACAACCTGAATATGGCACTGCCTGAATTCAAGGAAATTTCGGGCGAAACCAAGCTGGAACAGGGCGCCGAGGCCAAATTCAGAATCGCTGAAATTTATTATCGCCAAAACAATAAAACTCAGGCTGAAAACGAAGTGATGGACTTTATCACCAAAGGGACTCCCTTCCAGTTTTGGCTGGGGAAATCATTCCTGCTGCTTGCCGATATTTACCTCGATAAAGGCGACGAATTCCAGGCCAAACACACCCTGAAAAGCGTGGTTGAGAATTACGGAAACGACACCGATGGAATCAAAAATGAAGCAGCCAGAAAACTTGCCGCTATCGAAGACGGAGAAAAACTCGAGCAGAAAAAGGCCATCGACAACTCCTTTCAGTTAAAGTTAAATGAAAACTAAAAAAATTCAGAAATCATGATTTGCAAAAACATCAAATACATCCTGATTCTTTTCCTGGTGATTTTGTCAGCCAAAGCTATGTCGCAGCGCGATACAACCATTACTCAGGAAGTTGAAGTGGTAAAAGCATTCAAACCAACCATTTCGGATGCCAACAAAATAAACGAAATGCCCAAAATGGAAGAATCAACGCCACAAAAACCAACTTTCAGTTACAGCATTTTCAGCCAACCCATCTACAACGCTTTTTCTGTCAATCCGTTAAAAGCCGCCACCATTGCACAGAAACCCCGGGAAGATAATGGTTTTGGGTTGGTCAGGGCCGGAGTGGGAAACTATAACCGCCCTTATGGTGAAATCTTTTTCAACAGTCAAAATACCAAAAACACCATGTTTGGCATACATGCCCGGCACCTGTCATCTCACGGAAAAATCAACCTGGAAGGCGGCGACCGCGTAAAATCGCCTTTTGCCGAAAACGAAGGTGAGATTTTTATAAAACACATGGTGAAAAATTCCATACTTTCGGTGAATCTCGATTTTAACCGTAACGGATTTAACTATTACGGTTACCCGGTTGATTCCATACCTGCCCCGCTGAAAATGGAAAACCAAAACATCAATTATCAGGGGAAAAAACAGGCTTTTACAAAGGGTGGGCTTAACATCAGCCTGATCAGCCAAACCGCCGGCGCCAAAGATTTTACCTTCGACTTTAACTTCTTATACCAATATTTCGCAACAAAAACCAGCCAAACCGAACATTTTGGCGAATTTACCGCCAAGCTGAAAAAACCATTCAATTTTGGCACCGGCCTGCTGGAAGCGGCTGCCGTTTACACCGAAACCGATAACATTTTCAACTCAAAACTCAACGCAATTGGCCAAAAGCAATACACCTGGCTGATTGCCAAACCTGCCGTTTATTTCGGGAAAGATGTGGCCAATATCCGAATTGGGTTTAACAGTTGGTTTGTGGTTGATAACGACGCCAAATCGGTGGTGAAAATTGCCCCGAATGTTCGCGCCAATCTGGCGCCTGTAAAAGAAATCATCAACATTTTTGCCGGTGTCGACGGAAACTACATCAACAACCATTATTCGAAAATTGCATACGAAAACCCGTTTGTAAACCCGGAGCACGATGTGAAAAACAACTTCGAGAAGTTGCATTTCTACGGTGGGTTCGACGGGAAATTCGCCACAAAAACCAACTTCAAAATCTCGGCCGACTATTCCATGATCAACGATCAGCCGATGTATTACCTGTTTCAGTATGTTTATCCCTCGGACGGTATTGACGTGAATTCACCCGATCCGTCCATCATCGACAACGATTTCAAAATACTGTACGACGATTTGGATTTGCTGAAGTTCAACCTCGAAATTTTCCATGTTTCATCGGATAAACTCAACCTGTTGCTTTCGGGTAATTACTATGTTTACAAACCGGGGACACAAACCCAGGCCTGGAACATGCCCGACTGGGACGGCAAAATTTCGCTGGGCTACAAAATCACCGACCGGCTGAGTGTGGAAACCGATCTCTTTCTGATGGGCCAGCGAAAAGCACTGATTGTTGAAAGGAACGGATTTGACGGCAGTTATTACCCGGCATTTGAAAC
Source organism: uncultured Maribellus sp. (assembly GCA_964533365.1). Taxonomy (GTDB): domain Bacteria; phylum Bacteroidota; class Bacteroidia; order Bacteroidales; family Prolixibacteraceae; genus Draconibacterium. The sequence continues at coordinate 7,484 of CAZHKI010000062.1, forward strand.
ACTGGTTGGCTTACCCTCTGTTTCGCTGAAATCGTATAATCTCGACACTGTTTTCGACCTCAACTTTGGTGCGAATTACAAAATATCACAGAAATTTTCAGTATTTGCCAACCTGAACAATTTAGCATTCCGAAAATATCAAAAATGGCTGGGCTACCCGGTACAAAGTTTTAACTTTCTGGGCGGATTAAGTTATGCATTTTGAATGTTAAGTTTTTGAAAAAAAGGAGGTTATTCAAAGCCTCCTTTTTTTGTATAAAAAATAATGCTTACGCCCTCATTTTCAGGTTAATAAATTGTTGAAAAATAACCTTAAGAAACGTTAATTCAAAACCCTTCTCCCGTTATTTTTGCTATATTTGCACAATGATTTAAAAAATGATTTTGAACCTTTTTAAAAATCTGATATTCAATAAGTTTCCTTTCAAAAGTATTTTTTTCATCTTTTGATGACGGAAACTTTTTTGATTTTTAGTTTTTAGAAACAAAAAATAAATTTCAAAGAATGAGCGAAACAGAAAAAAATGGCATTTCCACCAATGGAAACGGGAACTATTCTGCCGATAGTATCCAGGTGTTGGAGGGGTTGGAAGCCGTACGAAAACGTCCGTCAATGTATATCGGCGACACCAATGAAAGAGGGTTGCACCACCTGGTTTACGAGGTAGTTGACAACTCCATCGACGAAGCTCTTGCCGGGTATTGCAAAAATATTGAAGTATTTATTCACGAAGACAATTCCATAACCGTCAAAGACGACGGCCGCGGGATCCCAACTGAAAAACATACCAAAGAAAACCGTTCGGCACTTGAAGTGGTCATGACGGTATTACATGCCGGCGGAAAATTCGATAAAGATTCCTACAAAGTATCAGGGGGGCTGCACGGGGTTGGCGTTTCGTGTGTCAATGCCTTATCGACCCACCTCCGGGCCGAAATCCATCGCGAAGGTAAAATTTGGGTACAGGAATATTCTATCGGGAAACCGCTCTACGACGCAAAAGTTATCGGAGAGTCGGACAGAACCGGTACATTTATCACGTTCACTCCCGATGATTCCATTTTTATCACCACCCTCTACAAATACGAAATCCTGGCAACCCGCCTTCGTGAGCTGGCTTTTTTGAATGCCGGGATTAAACTCACCCTCACTGACGAAAGGCAAAAAGAAGATGACGGCACGTTCAAAACCGAAACGTTCTTTTCCGAAACCGGGTTAAAGGAATTTGTGGAATACCTCGACGACTCAAGGGTTAAACTTACCCCTGAAGTTATCCACATTACTACGGAGAAAAACAATATCCCGGTTGAAATTGCCATTCAGTACAACACTTCGTATTCTGAAAATATACACTCCTACGTAAACAACATCAACACCATTGAAGGAGGAACACACCTGACCGGATTTCGCCGGGGACTAACCCGTACGTTAAAAAACTACGCCGACCAGTCGGGGATGCTGACCAAACTGAAAATCGACATCAGCGGTGATGATTTCAGGGAAGGATTAACCGGGGTGATTTCAGTGAAAGTTGCCGAGCCACAGTTCGAAGGCCAGACAAAAACCAAACTGGGGAACTCGGAAGTTAGCCTTGCTGTCGATCAGGCAGTAAGCGAAGCGCTCAACCACTACCTCGAAGAAAATCCGAAATCAGCCAAAATCATCGTCAACAAAGTTATTCTGGCAGCTACGGCACGTCATGCAGCCCGTAAAGCGCGCGAAATGGTACAACGAAAAAATGCCTTGTCAGGCGGCGGATTACCTGGAAAACTGAGTGACTGTTCGGAAAAAGATCCCGAAAAATGCGAAATATTTCTGGTTGAGGGTGACTCGGCAGGCGGAACCGCCAAACAGGGCCGGAACCGCCAGACTCAGGCAATACTGCCGTTGCGTGGGAAAATCCTGAATGTGGAGAAAGCCATGCAACACAAAATTTTTGAAAGCGAAGAAATTAAAAATATTTTTACCGCGCTGGGCGTTACGATTGGAACCGACGAAGACTCAAAAGCGTTGAACCTGGAAAAACTCAGATACCATAAAATCATCATTATGACCGACGCCGACGTTGACGGAAGCCACATTGACACGCTTATCATGACTTTCTTTTTCAGGTACATGCAGGATTTAATCAAGAATGGCCATTTATACATCGCCACTCCTCCACTTTACCTCATAAAAAAAGGAAAAAAAGAAGCTTATGCATGGAGTGAAAAACAACGGTTGGATTTGATTAATGAATGGGCCGACGGAAATGAAAGCAACCTTCACATTCAGCGCTACAAAGGGTTGGGAGAAATGAACGCTGAACAACTGTGGACAACGACCATGGATCCTGAAAGACGAACGTTACAACAGGTCACCATCGACAATCCTGCCGAAGCTGACCACATCTTTGCCATGCTGATGGGCGATGATGTTCCGCCCCGACGAAAATTCATTGAAGACCATGCCACGTATGCCAACATTGATGCATAATATTAAAAATTCAATAATAAAAATCCGGGGTTGTTCCCGGATTTTTTATTATTATTCAGTTTTGAATTCATAAAGAATAGCAACATGAATATCTGTGTCTTTTCATCATCGAGCAATGCCATTGCCGACGTTTATTTCGACGAAGCCAAACAACTGGGTCAAATGATTGGCCAGGAAGGACACACCTTGATTAACGGAGGCGCCAACGTGGGATTAATGGAGGCAGTAACCATTGCCGCCCGCGAGGCCGGGGCTAAAACCATCGGGATAATCCCGGAAAGACTAATCAACCGTTCGCTGGCATCGGATAATGCCCACGAGGTGATTGTTACCGACGATATGCAAAACAGGAAAGCCAGAATGCGCGAAATGTCGGATGCTTTTATTGCTCTGCCCGGAGGGTTCGGCACTCTTGAGGAAATCCTTGAAGTGATTACCCTTCGCCAACTTTCGTATCATAAAAAGCCAGTAGTTTTTATCAATACCAACCAATTCTTTCATTACCTGCTGAAACAATTTGAAATTTCATATCAACAGCAATTCGCAAAGGAAATTTACCGCAAACTCTATTTTGTTGCCGGCAATGCCAAAGAAGCCATGGATTACATTCATTCATACGTCCCCTTCGAACTCGATTCCAAATGGTTTATTGTTCCTGAAAAATAGCAACCCAATATCCTAAACTGACAAAATTTCACTTTTTGTGCTTTTCTGTTTTAACTTTTTAACAAAAGGTGGGTAGTGTTGTTAAATAATGCAAAAGAAATCATTCATACTTCTTGAAAAAGAACAGTGGCAGTATATTTGCTCTCATATGTGAGTTTTTAAATAAATTGACATTTGTAAATTAAAATTTTTGAGATATGAAGAATATTGGTAAAATTTCAATTACACTGATACTGGTTATTGCAGGAGCTTTTATAGCCGTTTGGGCTTACAGCACATTCTTCGACAAACCTGAAGTTGTTACGATTACACAGGAACAACCCATTAAATACGCGACATTAACCACTACAGGCGAAACCGGTTTGCCCGATTTGACATTTGCCGCCGAAAAATCGATCCACTCGGTAGTACATATCACCACCCAATCACTCCGAGGAGGGGGATGGTCGAGCGGAAACCCTTTTTTCGATGAATTTTTTGGGTTACGGAACCAGCAACCACAAATTGCCGAAGGTTTCGGTTCGGGTGTTATCATCTCTGAAGATGGTTTTATTGTAACGAACAACCATGTGATTGAAAAAGCACAAAAAATTAAAGTAATCCTGAATGACAAACGGGAATTCGATGCCCGGTTGGTGGGAACCGATCCATCAACCGACATTGCGCTGCTGAAAGTGGATACGAACAATCTTCCCTTTCTGATATATGGAAACTCAGACGAATTAAAACTGGGTGAGTGGGTCCTGGCCGTAGGAAATCCGTTTAACCCCACTTCTACTGTTACCGCGGGAATTGTGAGTGCACGGGCACGAAACCTCGGGATTAACACCGAAGATTTATCCATTGAATCGTTTATCCAGACCGATGCGGCCGTAAACCCCGGCAACAGCGGCGGCGCACTGGTCAACCAGCAGGGTAACCTGGTGGGTATCAACACGGCCATCGCTTCACGTACCGGTTCGTTTACCGGATACTCGTTTGCCGTACCGGTTTCGATCGTAAGAAAAGTAGTCACTGATTTAAAAGAATTTGGCGAAGTACAGCGTGCTTTGTTAGGAGTCAAAATCGGCGATGTGAACGCTGATGTGGCCAAAAATTTAAACCTTGATAAAGTGGAAGGCGTTTACGTGGGTGAAGTTACCGAAAATGGCGCAGCCCGCGAAGCCGGGATCAAAGAAGGCGACGTAATTATTGCCATTGCCGGGGACAAAATAGGAACAACCGCCGAATTACAGGAAAAAATCAGTCAGTTCCGTCCCGGCGATGATTTAAAAGTAGAGGTTCTCCGAAACGGAGAAAAGAAACAATTTACGGTAACGTTACGTAATAAGCACGGCGACACACAAATTGTCCGCGACAACTCAACCATTCTGGGTGCCGAATTCGAAATGGTCAGCAACAGAGAAAAAGAGAAATTACAAATCATTAACGGTATAAGAATTAAAACATTAAACAAAGGAAAACTAAAAGATGCCGGCCTGAAAGAAGGTTTTATTATTACATCGGTAAACAAAAAACCAATTTATGAGGTGAATGATTTAAAAAGAGAGATAGGTAATGCAAGAGGAGGAATTTTAGTCGAAGGAATTTATCCAAACGGGCAAATGGCATATTTTGTTTTTGGAGTGGAATAACGTACTTCACACAATATCCTTAATTCAATATTAATAATATCTGTTCAAAGAAAAATTCTCCTTGACCGTTAAATTATAATGTTCTATATTTGCACGATTTTTAAGACAAGAAAATGAGACAACTAAAGATCACAAAATCAATTACTAACAGGGAAAGTGCCTCTTTAGATAAATATTTGCAGGAAATTGGAAAAGAAGAACTAATTACTGTTGAGGAGGAAGTAGAGCTGGCCCAGCGAATAAAAAAAGGGGATCAGGCTGCTTTGGAAAAGCTCACCAGAGCCAATTTACGATTC
>CAZHKI010000063.1:0-4802 GCA_964533365.1 uncultured Maribellus sp.
TCGGCCGGTGGATATTATTTCTGGGGAAAACCGATATACGGATACTATAAAGGCGACGATTACTGGGTACACCTGCGGAATATGCAACTGCTTGCCGATGCCAGCATTGATTTCCTGATTCTTGACGCCACCAACACTTTAATTTATCCGGAACAGTCAGAAGCTTTGATGCAGGCTATTGAAGAGATTCAGTCCCAGGGCAAACCTGCGCCCCGGTTGGTGTATTATACCAATACGGCTTCGGGGGAAACCATGCAGAATATTTACAATACCTTTTATAAACCGGGGGCGCCGTATTATCACCCTTCAAGTTGGTATTATCTTGAAGGCAAACCCTTGATCATTGGGATCACCAGCGAGGCAGTGGGAAAAGATTATGCATCATTTTTTACCTTCAGGGAATCGCAGTGGCCTACTGAACCGCAAAAAGTAAACGGCTGGCCATGGATTTCGTTCACCCGGCCACAGGAAGTGCATTTCAACAAACAGGGAGAAGCCGAAATCATCAATGTTTCGGTGTGCCAGCATCCCAATCCGTCAGCAGGAATGGGAGGGGCAGCTTTTTACGGGAATCACGACAACTGGGGGAGGAGTTACCGCAACGGTTCCCCCGGGAATCCGGAAACGGATATGTTGTTCGGTTTCAACGCACAGGAACAGTGGGATTTTGCTTTGCAGAAAGATCCTCCGTTTATATTTATTACAGGTTGGAACGAGTGGATCGCCGGAAGGTGGAAGAGTCCCGACGGAAATCCTGACCGATCATTCTTCTGCGACCAGGCTAGTCCCGAATACAGCCGCGACATTGAGCCAACCCGAACGGCCGGGTTGAACGACAATTACTACATGCAGATGGTGGCGAATATTCGCCGCTATAAAGGAATTGCCACTCAGCCTGAACCCAGCGAAGAAAAAACAATCAACGATTTTGCCGACTGGAACGGGGTGCTTCCGGTGTATGCCGATTATACCGGCGACACAAAAGCCCGAAACCATCCCGGGGCTGAATCAAATCCGCAACGGTTTTATACCAATACCACCGGCCGGAATGATTTTAGCCTGATAAAAGTGGCCCGCGATAACGCGAACCTGTTTTTTTACGCTGAAACCGTTGCCGATCTGACTGAAAATTCTGAAAGCAACTGGATGCGCCTTTACCTTGATACCGACCGCAATGCAAAAACCGGATGGTGTGGTTACGATTTCAGAATTGCCGGTGGTAATAAACTGCAGAAATTTCACGATGGTAGCTGGATCGACCTGCAAACCATTGATTTTACAGTAAAGGGAAATAAACTGATGTTAACGCTTCCTCTTGCGTACCTGAACCTTTCGGGCAGCGGCATCGATTTCGAATTTAAATGGTCAGACAATATGCAGGCCGATGATGATCCACTGGACTGGTATATTCATGGCGATGTGGCTCCCGGCGGGCGGTTCAATTACATTTACACCGCAAAAAAATGATAAGAAATATATTGGTTTTTTGTTTCTGTATTGGCCTGTCTGTCGTGTTTGCCGGATGCGAAAAAAACCATCAGAGCGTGGTTGTGAGTGGATTGCACTGTTGCAACAGGGTGAATCCCGAAGGAATTGATTCCCCACTGTTGGGGTGGAAGATGATAACTGACAGGGAAGGAGTTGCCCAGTCGGCCTGGGAAATCGAAATCGCAACTTCTGCCGGTTTGTTGCAGCAGGGAAAAGCTGACATCTGGAAATCGGGGAAACAACATTCGGATGAACAATTCAATATTAAACCGGAGGGTGCCCGGTTTGCCGAAGCTACCGGATATTTCTGGCGGGTACGGATTTGGGACGAAGCGGAAAATGTTAGTTCCTGGAGCGATCCGGCATATTTCTCAACCGGGTTGCTGAATGAGTCATCGTGGACGGCAAAATGGATGACTTGTCCGTTTAAAAATGAAACCGCAATGCCCTGTTTTCGGAAAGTGTTTTCTGTCGCTAAAGAAAGAGTTGCGCCAGTAAAGGCAACCGTTTTCTTTTGTGGTTTGGGTGCAGGGGAACTCTGGCTGAACGGGCAGAAGGTCGATTCCACGCGGTTTTTGGACCCGGCACAAACCAACTACGAGCAATATGCCCTTTACAGCACGTTCGATGTAACCAATCGCTTAATTGAAGGGGAAAATTGCCTGGGTGTGATGCTAGGAAATGGTTGGTTCTCGCAGGATGCAGCGTGGCTTGGTGCAAAGTTCAGCTATGGCCGCCCGATGTTCCGGCTTCAGATGGTGATTGTTTACAGCGACGGCTCGCGAAATGTACTGGGCAGCGACGAAAGCTGGACATGGAAAGAGGGGCCGGTTACAGCTACCAATATTTACCTGGGCGAATCGTACGATGCCCGCCGCGAAATTTTTGCCTGGAGCAGGGCCGAAACACCCTGCCCGGATTGGGCGCCTGCCATTCCGGCCAGCGACGGTATTCCACCCCGGCTGGTGCCTCAACTCATGGAACCCATCCGGATCAAACAGGAACTGAAAGCCGTCAATTTCTGGAAGTTCCCTACCGGAAACTGGATTTTTGACTTTGGTGTCAATGTGGCTGGAATCCCTCGTTTGAATGTACAGCAACCTGCGGGAACAGAACTTACCATTCGCATGGCCGAAGAAATGGATGATGACGGCAATCCCGACTTTTCCACCCTGGGCTGGATTCACCACGGAAAAATATTTGTCAATACCTACACCTGTAAAGGAGGAGAGAAGGAACAATGGTCGCCCCGGTTTACATACCACGGGTTCCGTTATGCCGAACTTTCAGGTTTTCAGGGTCAGCCGGACCTGTCAACTCTGTGCCTGGTGGTGGTACACAGCGATTTGGAAAATATCGGTTCGTTCGAATGTTCTGAGCCACAAATCAACCGCTTGCACGAACTGGCCATGCGCACGGTTTTTAGTAACATTCACGGGATTCCAACCGATTGCCCCGACCGTGAAAAATGCGGCTGGCTGGGCGATTCGCACGCCTATGTAAAAATGGCGAACGTCAATCTGCAAATGAACAATTTCTGGGAAAAATACCTCGAAGACATTCGTTCGGGTGCGAGCCGGGCAGAAGAAAAAACCTTGTTCCACGAACGGTTTAACACCACTTTTTACTTTACGGAAAAACCATCGGGCCTACCTTACATGGTTGCTCCCGGGAAACGGCTTTGCGGAGTGGCTTCGCCCGATTGGGGCACAGCGCTCGTTCAGTTGCCGTGGTGGTTATATGTTTATTACGGCAACAAAGCAGTTCTTGAAAATTATTATCCCGCTATGAAAATGTGGACCGACCATGTTGCAAGCCTGGCTGCCAATCCCGAACGGACATCGAAATATAAAAGGGAGACCAAACACATTGTTTACCAGGGCCTGGGCGACTGGTGTCCTCCTGGTGGCAATGAATTGATAGACACGCCCATTGAATTTACATCAACGGCTTTTCACTACCTCGATGTTTCTATCCTAGAGAAGACCGCACAATTGCTGGGTTTTGCGTCGGATGCGGAAAAATATGCAATGTTGAAGGATGCGATTGCCGGCGAAATGACAGCGACGATGTACAATGCGTCAGAAAAAACATTTGGCAGCCAGACCGCGGATGTGATGGCGCTCGATTTTGGACTTGTTCCTGCTGGCGACGAGGAAGCGGTGGCTCAGTCAGTTGTTCGCAATATGACCGAGAAACACGATGGTTTTATGAACTGCGGAATATTTGGAATCGGCCGTATTGGAAGCATGCTGGCACGTTACGGACAGGCTGAGGCAGCGTTTAATATGTTTACAAAAACCGGTGAAAACAGTTTTGCCCGAATGTGGGACAAAGCGGGCGCAACATCGCTTTGGGAAGTACTTCCGGTGAGTGAGGCAAGCGAAGAAAGTGGCCGCGAAGCTTCACACAACCACCCGATGCAGGCCGGCTACGATATTTGTTTTTATGAAGACATTGCCGGGATTCGCACTGATGCTTCCGGGTACGGATTTAAAGTTATCCGGTTTGAACCGCAAATGACCGAATTCCTCAACTGGGCAAAAGCCAGCATCGAATCGCCTTACGGTACTGTCGCCAGCAACTGGTCGGTTAATAACGGTTTGTTAAACTGGCAGATTTCTATACCTCCCAATTCAACAGGATTGATAGCTTTGTCAAAAGAAAAGAAAGTGACAATCAATGGAAAGAAAATCGACAGGAATAAATTTATTCCGGCCGGCAATCATGGTGAAACCGTTTATTATCGTTTTCCTTCAGGAAGTTTTGAGATTCAGGAAATGAAAAAATAAAAATTATCGATTATGAATCAACGAATAAGACAACAGATGAACAAGCTAATCCGGTATGTTGCGGTATTTCTTTTTGTGGCGACGATGGCCCCTGCAATGGCACAACTGCCACCGATTTTTAACACCACCGATGCATCGAAAGTGCGTTCTTCCGTTTTAACCCGGAAATACCTGACTGCCGAACGGATTGTCTGGGTTTCCGACGAAACAGGGCAACAGGTTATCAACCCTGAAAGTATTTTAACTCCCGGAATCGGGCAGGCTGATTTAAACCAGGGAAAATACCTCACCCTGGTGAGTACGGAACATTCATTCCCGGGAATCGTTCTTGATTTCGGCCGCGAAATGCAGGGCGGAATTGAAATAGTTACCACCATTTCGAATGCTAATCCGGCTGGGCGTGTTCGCATCCGGTTGGGCGAATCGGTCAGCGAAACCATGAGCGACGTGGGAACCGACGGAGCTACAAACGATCATGCCATGCGCGATTTTACCTTATCTTTGCCTTGGTTGGGAGTAGCT
>CAZHKI010000063.1:4812-12500 GCA_964533365.1 uncultured Maribellus sp.
TTATCGTTCAGTTACCCTGGCTGGGACGGCTCGAATCGGGAAGTTCCGGTTTCCGTTTTGCCCGTATCGATTTGATTGATCCCGGGGTGAAGCTGGAAATCAAGGAAATCAGCGCCATTTTTTCTTTCCGCGACATTCCTTACCTCGGATCGTTTGTTTGCAACGACGAACGGCTGAATCAGATTTGGATGACCGGCGCCTATACCGTCCACCTGAATATGCAGGATTATTTGTGGGACGGCATCAAACGCGACCGGCTGGTTTGGGTGGGCGACATGCATCCCGAGGTGATGACCATCAATACGGTTTTTGGCGACAACGAAGTGGTGACGAAAAGCCTCGATCTCGCCCGCGACCTGACCCCGCTGCCCAACTGGATGAACGGCATCAGTTCCTATTCCATGTGGTGGATTCTCATTCACCGCGACTGGTATGATTATCATGGCGATTTGGAATACCTGAAAAAGCAGAAAGAGTATCTGGTTGGCCTGCTCAACCTGTTGGCCGGAAAAATTGATGAAAACGGGAAGGAGATTTTGGATGGCAACCGTTTTCTGGACTGGCCGTCGAGTGAAAATTCCGCGGCGGTTCATGCCGGGCTGCAGTCGATGATGGTCATGGCTTTTCAGGCCGGAGCTGAATTGTGTACCATTCTGAACGATGCTGAAACGGCAAAAATGTGTAGCCGGTCTGTTGAAAAGCTTAAAAAATATGTGCCGGATATGGCCGGGTCGAAACAGGCGGCTGCCCTGTTAGCTATGTCCGGTCTGGTTCCGGCTGAGAAAGCCAATGCTGAGGTTTTGGCCCGCGACGGCGTTCATAAAATGTCAACTTTTTACGGCTATTATATGCTGGTTGCCCGTGCATTGGCCGGTGACTACCAGGGAGCCATCGACAACATCCGCGAGTATTGGGGCGCCATGCTCGATTTAGGGGCTACTACCTTTTGGGAAGATTTCGATATCGACTGGACAAAAAATGCAGCCCGGATTGACGAAGTTGTTCCAGATGGGAAGGTTGATATTCACAAAACCTATGGCGGGTATTGTTACAAACAGTTCCGTCACAGTTTCTGCCACGGCTGGGCATCGGGCCCGACTTCGTGGCTTACCCGCTATGTGTTGGGTGTCAGCGTTATTGTCCCCGGGGCTAAAAAAATCAGGATAGAACCGCACCTGGGCGATTTGCAGTGGGTGAAAGGTTCTTTCCCGACTCCTTACGGTGTGGTTAAAATTGAACACCAAAAAATGCCCGATGGTTCGGTTAAAACAAAGGTTGACGCTCCCAAACCAGTGAAAATAGTTTTGGAAAAGAGGTAGCCAAACCGTATTGATCATCTTTTCTGTCAGTTTTTCAATCAGGAAATGTTAAACGGGCAGTATGATGGCTGAACTCCTGAAATGCCTGATTTTGTGGAAAATTGCTTTCATAAAATCAGGCATTTTATTGTATTGTGTACCTTGAATGCCGGTTTTTCGGTGAACCCCGTCCTGCCAGGATTTCTTTTTGTTCAGATATTGTCATCCAAAATTTAAACAAAACACCTTTTTGTCTGTTTCAGCTTTTAAAGTTTGAATGAATTACAGACTTCAAAAACGAAGTAAAATTAATACGCATGAAACAGGAAATTATATTTAAAAGTCTGAACGGGAAGAATGGATTGAACGGCAACGGCCATACTGCGGAGAAACTGAACGGTTTTCACCTGATGGGCGACGATCACGTGGGCACGTCGTTGGAAACACCGATGCGAAAAGATGCTTTCCGGCTTTCGGACCAGGAGAAATTGGAAATTATTGAAGACCGGTTCCGTGATATCATGGAAACTCTGGGGCTCGATTTAACCGACGACAGCCTGAAAGGTTCGCCGCACCGGGTGGCCAAAATGTTTGTCCACGAAATTTTTTATGGCCTGAACCCGGCCAATAAACCGAAGATTTCGGTCTTTGAAAATAAATTCAAATACGGCGAGATGCTGGTTGAAAAAGATATTAATCTGAACTCGTTTTGCGAGCACCACTTTCTGCCCATTGTTGGGAAAGCGCATGTGGCCTATTTTTCAAGCGGTCAGGTGATTGGGCTTTCAAAAATTAACCGCATCGTCGATTATTTTGCCCGCCGCCCGCAGGTGCAGGAACGGCTGACCGTGCAGATTGCCAGCGAACTGAAAAAGGTTTTGAAAACCGACAATGTGGCCGTGGTTATCGATGCCAGGCACATGTGTGTTTCGTGCCGGGGAATTAAAGACGAAAGCAGCAGCACCGTGACAGCTGCCTATCATGGAAAATTCAAGGAAAAAACGGTTCGTGAAGAATTCCTGAAATATCTTCAGTTATAATCATCCATAAAATGGTGTAAGGGCAGAAGTCCCCGAAGATTACTATTTACGGATATTGAAAGCCATCAATGTGTTTCCGTGGCGCTGGTAAAGAATGCCGTTTTTGATGACCGGGTGCGAGAAATGTTCTTTACTGCCCCGGGTGATTTTAAAAGAGCCTTGTTTTTTCAGTTTTCCGTTTTCGCAGCTCAACAACGAAAGTTCGCCGCCCCAGTTGTAGTAATACAACATGTTATCGGCAGCGATGACGGCGCCGGTTCCGGCTTTCAGTGAATCAACCGTTTCGCCGGTTTCGGAACGGAAACTTTTCAGATCTTTTTTCCGCGTGCCGCATCCGTAAAGATATCCATCCAGTTTCACGAAGCCGCTCATATAACTGTCCAGATCGGGATTCCGCCAGATTTCCGTAATCGTTGAACCATCTTCCGACAACTGAAGTTTTACGCCACGGTTGCCGTCGCCGGCAGCGTAGTAAATACATCCGTCTTCGAAAATTACATTGTTGCAGTGTGAATCGCCTTCTCCGGGTTCCCGCTGTTCGGGCAAAGTATTGTCCTGAAGGTGAGTCCAGAGCAGTTCTCCGGTTTCTGCATCGATTCCGAGCAGGTGGTAAGCCGTGAAGGTAACCAACAGCTTTCGCCGCCCGAGGTGAATAATATTGCCCGGATTGTAAGCCATTCGCTCGCCCATTCCTTTACACGACCAAATCATTTCGCCGGTGAAACGGTTCAGCGCGACCACGTTGTTTTTTTCACCGCCGGGAGTGCAGAAAACTTTGTCGCCGTCGATAACAGGCGCTTCCGAAAAACCGTGCATGGGAAGGGTCCCGCCCAAATCGGAACCCATATTTTTTGACCATTCCACTTCGCCGGTTTTGCGGTTGGTACAGGTCACAATTCCCATCCCGGTGCAGGTGTAAACCTGGTTGCCGGCCACGGTGGGCGCCGAACGCGAGCCGGGATAATGCCGGGCCCATTCGCTCCCGATATCTTTCTTCCACTGTAGCGCGCCGTTCAAATCGAAACAATAAAGCCACGCCACACTGTCGGTTTCGCCCGTGATGAATATTTCTTTTTCGGTAACGGTTGGCGAACCATAACCGTTCCCGATATTTTCGGCATACCAGATTTCTTCAGGGCCATTCTCCGGCCACGATGTTAACAGGTTGTCTTCATCGAAAACTCCTTTACGGTTGTCGCCCCGCCACTGGTAGATCTCAGTTTTTGATGGCGAACAGGAAAAAAGAACAGCGCAAATAAACAGGACGGAAATGATTTTCATTGGATAAGGTTCAGTACGATTTTTATTACGGGTAAACAATAACCGGGAAAAATTACAAATTGGAAGTAACAATTTCTTAATTATGTTTCCCAATATTTTTTTTGCATTTCAATGACAGCTTTTTTGAAGTCGGGGAATTTTTTCCAGAGGTCTTTTTCGCAGGAGGCCAGTTCAGGGCATTCGATGCAGGCATCCAGTTTTTTGTTGATGGCACATTGCCTGACATCGCATTTCAGAAGCCGGATTCCGACGGGTTTTCCGGTGGTTTTGCACCCGAAACAGAAAATCTGGTCGGGGTCGAATTCGGCGACGCCAAACCGTTCTTTCATTTCCCAGATTTCATACGCCTCTTTTTTGAGCGCCGGGTCGTTTTTTACCGACGCCTCAAGGAATTTGCAATCTTTCGGACAGGTGTAGCCGCAATAGTTCATTTTTTTCGGATCGGGGCGCTCGTCTTCCATTCCTGTAAATCCACGGAAAGCCTGCAATTTTCCCGACATCAGCAGCGCGCACCCGGCTACGCTGCCGCTCCGGATAAAGGACCTGCGGTTGAAGTTGTTCTTCATTTTTCGGTTTTTGTGTGAAAGGTAATGGTTTTTGTCTCCCATTATCCAGTAATGCCCAATGAATTCAATCAATAACAGGAGGATATCAATAATCAGCCGGAAAATTCGATGAAATGATCCAACGGAACCATTTTCTCCATTGCCCTGTAAAACAAAAAACCCGGATAAAACTACCCGGGTTGTATTTATGATATGGAAATTTTTAATGAATTCCGATAGTATCAGGATTTCCGTCGGGATCGCCTGAAACAGTTCCTCCATTTCTAATTGAACCGAGCAGCAAAAGTCCAGCCGCATGAGGCGCTGCCATGGAAGTCCCGCTCATGGTTGTATAACCGCCGCCTTTGTAGGTTGAGTAAATGCTGGAACCCGGTTCGCAGAAATCAACCGGCGGGTTCCCGTAATTGGAATAGGAAGCCCATACATCGCCTGAAGCCATGGCTGAAATGGTGTAAATGTTTGCTCCGTTTGCACTGGCTGGTGACTTTGTTGTGGCTGAAGTACTTTCATTTCCGGCAGCTAAGGCGAATTTTATTCCTTTACTTGCGGCTGCAATAACAGCATCATTTAATGCCTGCGAAAACCCACCGCCGAGGCTCATGTTGGCTACATCGCCGGAAGCGGCATTGGCTGCAACATAATTAACTCCGGCGATAATAGTTGAATAACTTCCTGACCCACGTCGGTTGAGTACTTTCACAGGTACAACAGTTGCTCCTGCTGCCACACCAATTACCCCGATGCCATTATTTTTTACAGCAGCTGCTATTCCGGCACAATGTGAACCATGTCCATTATCATCATCAGCAATTTGTGTATTTGCAATGAAATTCCAACCATTAACTTTATCAACATTTAAGTCGGGGTGATCTAAATCAATTCCAGTATCGATAATCCAAATTTTATTTTGACCAGTATATGATATACCTCCATTAACACGGGCTATCCCCCAGGGAGTGGTTTCTGAAGGAGCAGGTTTAACCGGTTTCCCGTTGATTTTTAAATCAGGCTGGATTAAGGTAATCACCTGGTCTTCTTCCATGTATTTTACAGAAGGATCGTCCTGTAATTTTTTCAGTTGCCCGGGAGGGATTTTTACAGAAAATCCCTGGAGAGCGGTTCCGTAAACAAAACCCAGTTCGCCGTCGGTAATCCCGGCGCGTTTCATGATTTTTTCAGCAGCCTTTTTTGCTGCATTTTGTCTGGCTACGTAACCGGTTAACCGGACCAGTTCAGTATTCAGTTCGGTATCGTTCAGCACCACAATGTAACTTTTTAACCCATTGGCCGATTTTAAGGCCAGTTCATCAACGGCAGGTTCTTCCGTAAGGGGCTCAACGCAAGAGTGAAAAACAGTCAGCGTGAAAATGAACGCCAACACAACAAATACAATCTTTTTCATAGCTAGTTCCTTTATAATTCAACATTCCTGTAATGATGTTACAAGTTAAAACTAATTTTAGTTTCGCCGATTCGGAAGTTGATAATTTTTAATTCTCCATGGAATATTTAGGGAATTTGTTCATTGTGCCCGCCTTTTACTTTCATTTTATTAGTGTTTCCACCTTTTTAATGATCTCCTGAAATTCCTGTTCGGTGAAGCCGGTGGAAGCCACGGCAACTTTTCCTTCTTTGTCGATGATAAAATTCCGCGGGATATTTTGTTTGGCATACAACGAGAAAACTTTTCGTTCCGGATCGGGGTAGAAAGGCATGTTGAATTTCTGTTCTGCTTTGAATTTGTTGATTTCGTCCCACGAGTGTTCCCTGCCCAGAATAATCAACTCAAAATTTTTATTGTCTTTCAGTTTGTCAAACACCTCTTTTTGCAGATGAGGCAGTTCCTGACGGCAGGGGCCGCACCAGGTGGCGAAAAAGTTAATCCATACCACTTTGCCTTTGAAATCGGAAAGTCTGGCTGTTTTTCCCGGCGCAGTTTCAAACGTGAAATCGGGTGCTTTTTGCCCTGTTCTTACCAGCGTGAATCCGTCCTGTGCAAAAAGTGAAAAGGAAAAAGTAAAAAGGCAGATTGTGAGGAGAAATTGTTTCGTTTTCATAAAAAACCATTTTGCTGTCATTTCGAACCTGAGGTACGATGGTGAGAAATCGGTTGGTTGGGTTGAATTTTCTCCTCGTTTCTCGTTCGAAATGACAGTGTTAACATGAATGTTATACTTTCCCTTTCAGAAATTCGTTTACGGCATTTTCAATGCGTGCATTGATTTTTGCAATGTCCGATTTCTGAAAAGTGTCGCCGGTAATGTTTTCGTAGAGTTCGATGTAGCGGTCGGAAACCGAAGCCACAAACTCGTCGCTCATAAACGGAACAGTTTGGCCTTCCTTGCCCTGAAACCACAAATTCCTTTGAAAGCTGTTTTTGTGGTTCGTTGGCGACAAGCCTTTCTTCATAACCTTCGGCATAAAAATAGCGCGACGAGTCGGGTGTGTGTATTTCGTCGATGAGGTAAATCTGTCCGTCCTTTTTGCCGAATTCGTATTTGGTGTCCACTAGAATCAGGCCCATGGCAGCTGCCATTTCGGTACCGCGCTGAAACAGTTTGCGGGTGTAATTTTCCAGCATCTCGTAATCGGCTTTGTCAACCAATCCCTGGGCAATAATATCTTCACGCGAAATATCTTCGTCGTGGCCTTCCGAAGCTTTGGTTGTGGGCGTGATAATGGGTTCCGGGAATTTCTGGTTTTCCTTCATTCCTTCGGGCATGGGCATTCCGCAAATCATTCGTTTTCCCAGTTTGTATTCGCGGGCAGCGTGGCCGGTAAGGTAGCCGCGGATAACCATCTCAACTTTAAACGGTTCGCACATGTGGCCCACGGTAACATTGGGGTCGGGCGAAGCGATTTTCCAGTTCGGTACAATGTCGGCAGTGGCATCCAGAAACTTATCTGCAATCTGGTTCAGTACCTGGCCTTTGTAGGGAATGCCTTTCGGCAGCACCACGTCGAACGCCGAAATGCGGTCGGAAACCACCATGACCAGAAAATCATCGTTGATATTATACACATCGCGTACTTTCCCGTGGTACACACTTCTCTGACCGGGAAAATTGAAATCTGTTTTGGTTAATGCGTTGCTCATATTCATTGATATTATTTGTTTGTTATTCTTTAATTCCGGTTTTTTACTTTCTCTTTTGCCTCAGCCTCCGACTCCGCCTTCTCCTTTGCCTTCTCCTCAGCATGTTTCTCATACGCTTCCACAATGTCGCGCACCAGTTGGTGGCGCACAATGTCTCTTTTGTCGAATTCGATTATCGAAATTGACTTGATTTTTTTCAGGATTTTCAGCGCGTGCAGCAGTCCCGACTGGCTTTTACGGGGCAGGTCAATTTGCGTTACATCTCCTGTTATGATGAATTTGGCGTTCAGTCCCATGCGGGTAAGGAACATTTTCAACTGGTTGATGGTGGTGTTTTGCGCTTCATCAAGGATGATAAAAGCATTGCTCAGTGTCCGTCCGCGCATAAAAGCCAGCGGCGCAATCT
>CAZHKI010000064.1:0-12478 GCA_964533365.1 uncultured Maribellus sp.
CGTTCAACGGCTTTTTCCATCAGCTCGCGGCAATCCTCTTCGCGGGTAACATCAGTTTTCACCGGCAGCACTTCCACCGTGTCCAGTTGGTTTTTTAATTCCTGTAAACGTTCGATCCGGCGTGCAGCTAAAACCAGGTTCCAGCCTTCCGAAGCATATTTTTTGGCCAGCGCCATCCCGATTCCCGACGACGCACCCGTTATAATTACTACTTTATTTTGCATAAAAAATTCAAAAGAGAAATAATTTTGGACAAAAAAACAAAATCTCCTGAAAAGTAAGAAATTTAATTTTATTTATCGTTTTTCACCGGATTTTAGTTTGTCTCCCGGCAGCCCGATTCCTTCCGTTTCATTTCAGCCCTTAATTTGTGCATTTGGGTAAATCATTTCCGAACGAAAATTCACGACTGCTTTTCTTTGTCATTTTAATGTGCTTACTCAATAAAACAATGATACGAATGAAAACAAAAATTCTGGCCATGCTGGTGGTTATCCTTGCCACCGGTTGTTCCAGCAGCGAAGTGGAAAAAAAGGAAATCGTCAGGAAAGTTAAAATTACCGCTGTACAAAAAGATGAGCCGGTGTTGCGAAGTGAGTTTTCGGGTACGATAAAGGAAGATCGCGAAAACAACCTTGCTTTTCGGGTAGCCGGGCCTATTCTTGCAGTTCATGTAAAAGAAGGCAGTTATGTGGAAAAAGGCGATTTGATTGCCGAAATCGACCCGCGTGATTACCAGATCCAACTTGACGTAGCGCAGGCCCAGTACAACCAGGTGAAAGCCGAAACCGACCGCGTGACTGAAATGTACAACCGGAAAAGCGTGGCCAGCGTCGATTTCGATAAAGCCGTTTCGGGCGCCAAATTAGTGACGGCCCAGTTGAAACATGCCGAAGACCAGTTGCGCGACACCAAACTTTTTGCGCCGTTTTCGGGTTACGTTCAGCAGATCAATTTCGAAAAAGGCGAACTGATCAACACCGGCCTGCCGTTTGCCACGTTAATCAGCCTCGGTAATTACAGAATTGAAGTGGATATTCCCGCTTCACTGTTCGTCAGGAAAAACGACTTTACCTCGTTTACCTGCCGCAACCACACAACCGGCGATAATGAACTTCCGCTGACGCTCACTTCCAATTCCATGAAAGCAGATAACAACCAGTTGTACAAACTTTATTTCAGCCTCGATCCCCAACTCAACAAAAGTATGGCTCCGGGTATGGATGTACAGGTTTTTATTTATTCGCGAAATCCGTTGGAAGAATCCTACAAAGTACCCGTGGAAGCTGTGTTTTACGAAAACGGCAGTCCGTTTGTCTGGGTGTATGATCCGGCCGCATCGGTGGTGAAAAAAACGAAAGTGGAAACCGGCGGGCTTGCCGGAAAAGGTAGTGTGAAGATTATTTCGGGACTCAGTGGGAACGAAAGCGTTGTGGTGGCTGGCGTAAACGTGTTGAACGATAACCAGCAGGTTAAGGTGCTAGAACCGGTGAGTGAAACCAATGTGGGAGGGCTGTTGTAATGCACTTGTCAGAAATTGTTTTTAAGAAAAAATCCATTTTCTGGTTTTTGATGATCTGTCTGGTTGGCGGCGGAATTCTGTCGTACCGGGCCATCAGCAAACTGGAAGACCCGGAAATCATGGTGATGATTGCCAAAGTATATACCGTGTACCCGGGTGCATCGGCCCACGAAGTTGAAATGCAGGTAACCCATGTACTGGAAGAGGAAATCAGCACTCTGGCCGACATTCAAAATATCCGTTCAAAATCGTCGGCCAATATTTCCGAAATTGAGGTTGAACTGAAAATGACCGTCCCGCAGGATGAAATCCAGCAGCGGTGGGAATTCTTGAGAAGAAAAGTGGAGGCAGCCCGCAAAAAACTGCCCGAAGGAGCCCAGTCCCCAACGGTTATTGACGATATTGGTGATGTGTTCGGAATGTTTTATGCCATGACTGCCGACGGTTACTCGTATCAGGAAATGGCCAATTATGCCAATTATATCAAACGGGGAATGCTCGAAGTGGATGGTGTTAGAAAAGTACAGGTTTACGGTACCCAGTCACCCGGTATCGACATCGTACTTTCTGCTGTAAAAATGGGAGAAATGGGTGTTACCCCGTTACAGGTTATCAGCGCCATTCAGGGGCAAAATGTCATGGTTTATCCCGGTTCGTTACAAACCGGGGATCAGCTTTTAAAAGTAAACGTTTCCGGGAAGTTAGGCGGGACAGATGATCTGGAAAACCTGGTGGTTCAGGTTATTGGAGGGAAACCGGTTAAACTTTCCGATTTGGCGCAAATTTCAAAAGAATATCCCGAAATCTTGCGGAACACGATGTTCCTGAACAATAAAAAAGCCGTTGGTATTTCCATTTCGATGGAGTCGGGCGAAAATATTGTGGAACTGGGAAAACGGGTTGACCGTCAACTGGCCCAATTGCAGGAAAACATGCCGGCTGGCTTCGAGTTCTCCAAAGTATTTTTTCAGCCCGATAAAGTGAACGACGCTATCAATGGATTTGTCATCAACCTGGTGGCATCGGTGGCAATTGTAATTCTGGTACTGATGGTTACCATGGGGCTGCGAAGTGGCATAATTATCGGGAGCGGGCTGTTGTTAACCATTCTGGGAACATTTCCATTCCTGCTGTTGGCCGACGGGAGTATGCAGCGGATTTCACTGGGCGCCTTTATCGTGGCCATGGGAATGCTGGTTGACAATGCCATTGTGGTTCTCGATGGAATTCTGGTCGATTTGCAGCGAAACGGAAAGCATAAAAAAACGTTTGTCAATCCGGCCAAACGTACAGCATGGCCGCTACTTGGCGCCACCCTGATTGCCGTTTCTGCCTTTTTGCCGGTTTTTATTTCGAAAGACACAGCCGGTACCTATGCCCGCGACCTGTTTGTGGTTTTGTGCATTTCACTCATCCTCAGCTGGATTCTGGCTTTAACACAGGTTCCTCTTTTGTCGGCCAGATTTTTAAAAATTCCGAAAAAGGGAGATGCCAAAGATCCATATGCAGGTGTAATTTACCGCATACTCCAAAAGGCACTGTCGTTTTTTATGAGTCATAAAATGACAACCGTTGTTGTTACCACACTGTTACTGGCAGTTACCGGTTACAGTTTCAAATTTGTAAAACAGACCTTCTTTCCCGATATGAATTACAACCAGGTTTATATTGAATATAAACTGCCTTACGGTTCAAGCCCCGCGAAGGTAAATAGCGACCTGGCCGAAATTACGCGTTACTTTTTAACTCTTGACGAAGTTAAAATGGTGGTAACCAGTCAGGGAATGACACCAACCCGCTACTGTCTGGTTCGTTCGATAGGTGAAATTGCCGACAACTATGGCGAACTGATTGTCAATTTTGACGATTACAAAACCATGGTAAAAATGAAACCCGTACTGGAGGATTATATCCGGCAGCGCTACCCGGATGCTTATTTCCGGATTCGTAAGTACAATCTTTCGGTAAAATCGTCGCATCTGGTTGAAGCCGAATTTACAGGCCCTGATCCGGCGGTTTTGCGCCGGTTAAGCGAACAGGTGGAAGAATTGATGAGACAAAACCCGTATGCCGATACCTACACTATCGGGAATAACTGGGAACCCATGGGAAAAGCCCTGTTTGCCCAATACGACCAGCGTGTGGCAACCGGAATGGGCACCACGCGCTCCGATGTCAGCAATGCCATTCTTGCCGCTACCGACGGGCTGCCCCTGGGGTCAGTTTACGAAGGTGAAACTCCGCTGGGGATAACTCTGAAGGTGAGAAAGAATGATGGTTCCAGAATGGAAAATCTTGACGATATTCCGGTCTGGAATATGATCCCGAATTTAAGTAATATCAACAAGGATGAAATCACCCGGCTTTTGTACGGGATAAAAACCCCCGGGGAATTTACCGGTGATGTACTGAAACCGGTGCCGCTGAGCGCGGTCACCCAAGGTGTTGAATTGGGCTGGGAAGAGAGCGTGGTGCAGCGGGTCAACAGCAAACGCAGCATCCAGGCCCAGTGCGATCCGATTGAAGGATACAGCCCGGCTTTGCTGAGGAAAACACTCATCCCCGAAATCGAAAAAATGGAAATTCCCGAAGGGTACAACATGCGGTGGATGGGCGAGTACGAATTGCAAAGCACCGCCTTGCACAACATTTTCAGGTATTTGCCGGTAGTATTCATGCTGGTGGTTCTCATCTTGATTTTGTTGTTCAACGATATCAAACGGCCTGTAATTGTTCTGGCCTGTATCCCGCTGGCCATCATTGGGATTGTTCCCGGTTTGCTGGTTTCCGGACGGCCGTTTACTTTTATGGCCATCATCGGCACCATCGGTTTGGTAGGGATGTTGATTAAAAATTCGATTGTGTTGCTCGACGAAATTCAGAAACAGATTCACGAAGGGCACGGGGGATACCAGGCCATCATCAATGCCACGGTTTCGCGGACCCGGCCGGTTATTATGGCTTCATTTACCACCATTTTAGGGATGTTGCCGCTTTTTACCGATCCGATGTACAGTAGTATGGCCGTAGTCATTATCAGCGGATTGCTGGTGGGGACACTTATCACCCTGATTTTTGTACCCATTCTTTATGCCGTTTTTCACAACATCCACAAAGAGGAAAATGTAAAAATTTTAACCGATTAATTATGAATACGATAGTTAATAAAATTCAATATACAATCCTGTTCTGTTTTCTTCTTTTATCTGGCCGCGCGCAAATGGTACTTTCGTTGGAAGAGTGCCGCGAAATGGCGCTGGAAAACAGCCGGGATATCCAGATGGCCGAAAAAACCATCGAAAAAGCCACTGCTGAACAAGCGGCCATGCGGAGTTACCGTCTTCCTTCGCTTTCGGGTTCGGCCACAGGCGTTTATCTGAAAGATGATTTTAAAAAAGAAATGTACCTGCCCACTGTTGTTCCCGATTTGGCGACCGGTGGCCTGGTTCCCAATATCATGGTCGATCCCACCGGACAGCCGGTACTGGGCGCCGATGGAATGCCGGTTTTTAATTCGTATGCCTGGCTGCCCCTTGAGATTAGTTTACAGGGAGCTTACCTTGCCGGAATCAGCGTGGAACAGCCGCTGTACACCGGCGGAAAAATTTCGGCCGGAAACAAAATGGCCGCTATTGGCCGCGAAATGGCCGGTTACAACCTCGAACTGCAAAAAATGAACGTTCTGGAAGAAGTGGATCAGGCTTACTGGTTGTATGTTTCGGTAAAAGAAAAAGTGAAACTGGCCGAAAAAGCGGTGGAAATGCTTGGCCAACTGCACGAGAAAGTGAACCATGCCTTCGAAACCGGCCTGGTTCATCAAAATGAGGTTTTAAAAGTACAGGTTCAGCAAAACAAAGCCGAACTTGATTTACAGAAAGCACGGAGCGGCCTGGAACTGACCCGCATGTCGCTGTGCCGGATGATAGGTGTCAGTTTTGATACTCCAATTGTCGCGGGCGATTCGCTGATTGATTTTTCAATACAGAACCTGGAACAGTTGGAAGTCGCCGATGTTTCGGCAAGGCCCGAGATGAAAGTTTTGAGGAAAACGGTTGCCATGGAAGAACAAAACATTCGCATGGTGCAGTCGGATTATCTGCCAACCCTCGGCGTGAGCGCCGGTTACAATTACATTGGCGGGATAAAAATCAGCGATACCGGTTACGATAAAGGCAATGCCATGCTGCTGGCCTCACTGAAGGTACCCGTTTTCAACTGGGGACAGGGAAAAAACAAAATTGCCTCGGCCAGAGCATCGAAGGAAATGAAGGAACTGGAACTGGAGAAAAACCAAAAGCTGCTCGAACTTCAAATGGAGCAAGCTAGGTTAAATCTGCAGGATGCCATTCTGAGGATTGAAATTTCGGAAAAAGCACTGGAGCAATCCAACGAGAACCTGCGCATTAGCAACGACAACTACGAGATGGGCTTTGAAACCCTTTCTGAATTGCTGGTTGCCCGCGTGGAATGGCAAAAATCGTTCAGCGAACTGATTGACGCCAAAACCGATTGTAAAATCAAGGAAACCACTTACCGGAAAGTTACCGGCCGGTTGGGTTCTGAATAATGCTGAAGCTTTCGGATTATTGGGAAACACAGCAGGAATAATGAATTTTATTGCTGAGGCTGGACTGCAAACGCGAAAGTTGATTATTTTTATTTTGCTGAATTGACAGGGAAACATTAAATGACAATGATAGGGAAAAAGCTTTTGTTCATCACCCGGTTGCCGTCGTACACGCTGAAACATACCGCAATCCGCATTTTGCTGGTAAGTTTTACCGGATTCCTTTTTCTGTTTATTGCTGCCAATATTACTTCCGACAGTTCCTTTGAAATCACTCCTGTCCAGTATTTCAGGGTCATGCTGGTTTTTGTAATCGGAACCGAAATCAACGTTTTTCTCGATAACATGGCAGAATATTTTTTCCCCATACCTCAAAAAATCGGGCTCCGCATATCCATGCACCTGGTATTCTGCACCTTGTTTGCCTGGGCTGCTGTGGTTTATTTTGAAAACCTGGTCGGGAGCAATAATCTGATACGGGAACCCATTGTCAGGCTGATGCTGGTTTTGGGCGGAATTTTTGTTTTTATCCTGCTGGTGGTTTCCATCGGGTTGCGCATAACCGAGAAATGGATTGTTTCGGAAAGGGAACTGGAAAAACTTCAGCAGGCAAAACTGCTCAGCGACTACAATTCGTTGCAGGACCAGCTCAACCCGCATTTTCTGTTCAATAACCTGAGCATCCTGAAATCGATGATTATTTATGATCCTAAGGCAGCCGTAGGTTTTATCCAGGATTTTACCGACGTTTATCGTTATGTTTTACAAAGTCATGGCAAACTGATGGTCAAACTCAGCGAAGAAATTGAATTTTTGCGTTCGTATGTTGGCATCCACCAGGAAAGAATGGGAAAAAATCTCCAGGTGAAATTCAATATTGGCAACGAAGCGAAGGGAAAAAATGTTCCGCCACTGTCGCTGCAATTGTTGGTCGAAAATGCCATCAAACACAATATGGCCACAAACGAAACCCCGCTGGTGATTGAAATATTTTCAGGAAAAAATTCGGTCACTGTTCAAAACAGTTATCAGCCCAAAGAAACGTCGTATTCGACCCGCAACGGGCTGAATAACCTGATTCAGCGGTATAAGATTCTTACAGAAAATGAGATTAAAATTGCACAAAACAATTCAGTTTTTACCGTAAAACTGCCACTACTTTAAATGAACCGGAAAATGAACATCGTAATTGTTGAAGACGAATTGCACAACCAGCGTTTGTTGCAGGGAATGATTACCGGGTTGCGGCCTCACTGGGAAATCAGTAAAATCATCGGGAGTGTAAAGGAAAGCCTTGAATATTTTGAAAGCCACAAACCCGATCTGATTTTTATGGACGTGCAACTACAGGACGGCATTTGTTTTTCGATCTTTGAAAAAGTGGAGGTTGACAGCCCGGTTATTTTTACCACTGCTTTCGATAATTACGCCATTCAGGCTTTTAAGGTAAACAGCATCGATTACCTGCTGAAACCGGTAAAAGAGTCGGAACTGGAAAATGCCATCGAAAAATTTGAAAACCGGAAACAAGAAGCGGGGAAACTACATCCGGTCGATTATACTGAAATTCTGAATGCCATCCGCACGGGCGAAACCAAATACCGGAAGCGTCTCCTGGTGCCGTTTGTCAGCGGTTTCTACAAACT
This sequence comes from uncultured Maribellus sp., assembly GCA_964533365.1. Classification (GTDB taxonomy): domain Bacteria; phylum Bacteroidota; class Bacteroidia; order Bacteroidales; family Prolixibacteraceae; genus Draconibacterium. Next base: position 7,736 of record CAZHKI010000064.1, read on the forward strand.
CGATGTAAAAGAGGTTGCCTATTTTTACAGCGAAAACAAGGTTACTTCGGCTGTCACCTGGGAGAAAAAGGAACATGTACTGGAAACCACACTCGAATCGCTGGAGGAAGAGCTTGATCCCCGTGATTTTTTCAGGGCCAACCGCAGCACCATTGTCCACATCGATTCCATTTACAAAATGGAAAACTATTTTGGCGGGAAACTTCATGTGAAATTGCTGCCAAAACTGAATACCGAGGTGGTTATCAGCCGCCTGAAAAACAGGGTTTTCAGGGAGTGGGTTGCCAGTTAGCCGCCAAATGCTATTTATCGATCAGTTTTTTTAGCCCTTCACCCAGTTTGTTCAGCGAGTTTTTTATTTCGTCTTTTGTAGCGTTGGTAATGGTTTTGCGGGTTTCCGACAAATCCATTTTAACCTCGGGTTTGCCCACCGGCCCTTTAATGGTAACACCGGCCGGAACCAGCGTGATGTTTTTGTTCCCGGGAATAGCGCTCAGGATATTTTGAATATCGGTGCCAAATGCTTCGCGTTCCACCTTAAAATCCAGCCGCATGTCAATCAGGTTTTGCGTGTTCAGGCTGCCGTTTATCGTTGTTTCCTGTCCTGCAATTTTTGTGCTGAACGGTTTCAGCAACAGGTTTCCGCCTTCCACCACAAAATTTGCCTTAAAATCGTCGATGGAAATGTTTTTTAGCTTTTCAGCTTTCAGAATTCCTTTCAACTGGTTAAATACCTGTGATTCCTTAATCCGAAGATTTTCAGTATTGAACAGGCCGGTTCCGTCAATCGAAGTGGGGATCAGTTTTAACGATTCGGTTAGTTTCCCTTTCATGTTGATGGTGGTACTGAGTTTTCCCTCGCTTTGGGCAGCAACCGGAAGGATTTTCCGGAATCCGGCCAGCGACTGGTAAGCCTGAGGAATGTCGAATTTCAGGATTTCGAAACCCAAATCGACCAATGGTTGGTTTTGTAGAGTGTTTTCGTACGAGCCGGTCAGTTTTAGTTCTCCATCGAGCATGTTCATATTCAGACCGTTCAGCATTAATTTCCCGTTTTGGGCGGTTATTAATCCACTGATGTTGGCAATGGGCAGACGATCGAAAACCGCTTTGGAAATTTTTGAGCGAAAGGTGAAATCGACATTTTTCGGGACAGTGAAAGCCAGGCTTTCCTGTATTTCATCTGTATTTGCTCCGGTTGTCGCTGTTTCCGTTGCTTTTTTATCTTTGGCAGGTGCAGCTTTTAATTCATCTTCCTCTTCTTTTTGCAACATCAGCAATTCGTTTACATTTACAAACGTCGAAAACAATTGCAGGTCGCCTTTTAAAATGCCGTCTTTCAAAATGTAATTGAGGTAGTTGTAAACCTTCCCCGAAAGATTGAAATCGCTTTGTCCAACTTTCATATTGAACTGCGACAGGTTGACACTTAACGGCGAGAAATCGAGTTTCCCGGACGGTACTATGATTTTTTGGGTAAATGCCGGCGAATCGTACAAAAAATTATCAAGCTGCACCATCCCATCAGATCTGATTTGGTCGTACAGTTCCTGTTCAATGGCCGAATAGTTTCCTTTCACAAAAAGGTTGGCGTCAATCGTTCCCGAAATGTTGACACTGTCGAGCGGGAGCGCGTCTTTCAGTTGGTCGAAGTTGATGGTTCCTACTAAAGCGCCATCAAAATAGAGATCGGAAACCGGATTTTTCAGCATCAGGGTTAAATCAACCGGGTTGTTTTTTACCTCGGCGTGTGCATTTTTTATCCATACCGAAGTAAAATCCAAAATTCCCTGCGGTTTGCTGACCGAAATATCAGCTTTGATATTTTTTATTTCTTCGGGCAGGCTGGCATATTTAAAATTTCCGTCGGCCACATCAATTTTCAAATCGAAAGCCGGGTAATTCTCTTCAAAATACAAACCTTTCACTGTTCCCGAAACGGTAGCCGAACCGCTGGTTGTAATGTCTTTCAGGTATTCTTCGTAATCGGGCGGCACCAGCGCCAGGAAGTTTTCAAATCCCGATTCCTTGCTTTTGATAGCCAAATCGAAAAACATACTGTCGGACGGCATTTGGATTAATCCGGTCACTTCCAGCGGCAAACGGTTGACCAGCAGTTCGTTTTCGAGGATGGAAATGTCCATCTTTTCGTAATCGACATTCAGCCGCGTGGTAGTTTCCAGCACAACATTCGAAATGTAAGTGATTCCGCCATACCGGGTGGAAAATTTTTCGACTTTTCCTGTGCCGAGCAGTTCGGTGGAAGTTCCGTACATTTTTCCGTTTACGCTGAGGTTGATGTTGCTGAAATCGAGAAGCATATCAATTTCGCGATCATCGTAAAAAACGGTTGCATTTTTAATATCAATTTTTTCGAGTTGAAGGGAAAACGATCCTTCCTCATTTTCGGCAGCTTGTTGTGCCGGTATTTCTTCAGTTGTTTCCAGCGCCAAATCCCAGTTTACATTTCCGGTTTTGCCGACCACCAGTTTCAGCACGGCCTGGTCGAGGTTGATTTCTTCAATGCTCATCCCGCTTTTTCGAAACAGCGACATCAGGCTCATTTTTCCCCTGGCAGAAGCAATGTTGAGTAACGTGTCGGCCTGAAATTCGCCTTTCCCGGTGATAACCACATTTTTCAATTCGAGCGAAACTTTCGGAAATCCCCGCAACAACGAGAGTTTAAACCCGCCGAAATTGACTTCGGCATTCACCTGTTTGTTAATGGTGGTTTTTGTTTTTTCCAGCAGTTCCTCTTTAAAAACAAGGGGAATGGCTACCAGCGCCCCGATAAATACTGCGAAAACGATAAGCAGGATTATGATTATTTTTTTTCTCATGACCGTAATTTTTCTCCAAATTTACAGGAATATAACGTGATTTTCAGAAAAGTATTGATTGCAGAAGCTTTTTTCTTTAGTACTGGTTTTCTATCATAAACCTTCGCAGTATTTGCAGTGCGGTTTGTGCCGAGCGGATGATGTTTCGTTCGCGGTTATCGCCGAAAACGAATTTTGATGCCACCACCTTATTTTCTCCGGCCACGGCAATCCATACAGTCCCCACCGGTTTTTCGGGCGTTCCGCCATCGGGGCCGGCAATTCCGGTGGTGGCCACGGCATAGTCGGACTGCAAAGCTTTTCGAACTCCAACCGCCATTTCTTTTGCCACCGTTTCGCTCACCGCGCCAAATTCTTCAAGCGAGGACTTTTTAACGCCGAGCAGTTTCATCTTTACCTCGTTCGAGTAGGCCGTGACCGAACCTTTGTAATAAGCCGAACTTCCCGCAACAGCGGTTATCAGGTGCGAAATGTAACCTCCGGTGCAGCTTTCGGCAACCGCCAGTGTTTTTCCATTCAATTTCAGCAGGCGGCCAACTACTTCGGCCATGGTTTCGTTATCGTAGCCGTAAATACTTTCGGGTATGATTTGCTGAAGTTTTTCAACTTCAGTTTCCACTTGTTTTATTAACAGGTTTTTATCAGTCCCGGTGGCCGACAGGCGCAACCGCACCGATAGGGGACTGGGCAGATAGGCCAGTTTGATATTTTCAGGAAGGGCATTTTCCCAATGTTCCAGCCGCATGGCCAGCATCGACTCGGGGATTCCTTGCGTCAGTACCGTTTTGTGGTAAATAGCGCCCGACTGGGTGCGTTCGCGCAACCGTGGCAGGATTTCATATTCCACGAGGTATTTCATTTCGAAAGGTACGCCCGGTACTGAAACAAAAATGGTGTTATTTTTTTCAAACCACATTCCGGGAGCTGTCCCAATTTTGTTGAACAGTACCGTGCATGACTCGGGAACCAGCGCCTGGTCGCGGTTCAGCTTGTTCAGGTCGATGTTCCGCAGCGCGAACCGGTTTTTGATGTGTTCGAAAGTAGGTTCATGAAAAACCAGCCGGGTATCGAAATAGCGGCAAAGCGTGTTTTTGGTGATATCGTCTTTGGTTGGCCCCAGTCCTCCCGTTAGAATAACCAGATCCACTTTTTCTTCGGCTTTTTTTATCGCTTCCGTAATGTGTTGGTGGTCGTCGTGTACCGAAGTAATCTGATAAATTTCGATGCCGTTCAGGTTGAACTGTTCGGCAATCCAGGCCGAGTTGGTATCCACAATCTGCCCGATTAAAATTTCGTCGCCGATGGTAATGATTACTGCTTTCATTTTTCAAAGGTTTTTAAATGGGCCAGGCGTTGTAAAAGGGTGGGGTGCGAATAGTTGAAAAATACATAAAGCGGGTGGGGGGTCAGGTTGCTCAGGTTTTTTACAGAGAGCTTTTTCAGCGCCGAAGCCATTGCTTCGGGGTTAACGTGTTGCGCGGCAAAAGCATCGGCCTGGTATTCGTTTCTCCGCGAAAGCAGGTTCATAAAAATGCCCAGCACAAATGATACCGGCGAATACAAAATACCAAACGCCACCAGCCCGATATGAAAGTTGGGTTCATCAACGCCCAGTGCACGGCTCAGCGCCGGACTTTTTATCAATAGTGAAAACAGGAACAGCACAATTGCGGTATGAACAAGCGAGATGAGCAATCCCTGCCTCACGTGTTTCTTTTTGTAATGTCCGGTTTCGTGCGCCAGCACCGCCACCAGTTCGTCGGTTTCCATGTCGCTGATGAGCGTGTCGTACAAAACAATCCGTTTTTTTGAGCCCAGCCCGGTAAAATAGGCGTTGGCTTTGGTCGAACGTTTCGAACCGTCGATGACAAAAATATTGTCGAGCCGGAACCCTGCTTTTTCA
>CAZHKI010000065.1:0-12474 GCA_964533365.1 uncultured Maribellus sp.
ACGATACTTAAGGCGTCGGCATATAGTGTCATATCAGTAAGCAGAACTAACACATTCTGATTTTTTTCGGCGGCAAAATATTCGGCAGCTGTCAGTGCCATATCGGGCACCAACAACCTTTCCACTGAAGGATCTTCCGTGGTGTTAACAAAACTAATGATGCGATCGATAGCGCCTGCATTTTCGAATACATTTTTGAAAAACAGGTAGTCGTCGTTGGTAATCCCCATCCCGCCCAGAATAATTTTATCGGCTTTGGCACGCAAGGCCACCATGGCCATTACCTGGTTGTAGGGTTGATCGGGGTCGGCAAAAAATGGGATTTTCTGCCCGGTAACCAGTGTGTTGTTCAGGTCGATACCGGCAATACCGGTGGCAATGAGTTCCGAAGGTTGTTTCCGTCGAACCGGGTTAACCGATGGCCCGCCAATTTCCACCTTTCTTCCATCCACTTTTGGGCCGCCATCAATAGGATCGCCATAGGCATTGAAAAACCGCCCGCCGAGTTCGTCGCTGACCGACAATTGTGGCGCATGTCCCAGAAAAACGACTTCTGCATTGGTCGGAATTCCCTCGGTGCCGGTAAACACCTGCAACGTAATCAGGTCGCCCTGGATTTTTACCACCTGAGCCAAGCGCCCGTTTATCATTGCCATTTCCTCATTTCCCACGCCCGTGGCATACAACGAACAGGTTGCTTTTGTAATCTGATCGATTTTGGTATATATTTTTTGAAATGCCTTCGTTTCCATCATTTTCGATTGATTGCCGTTATTATATTTCGTTTTTTACTGTTGCCCTTTCTTCCACTATTTCTTTCAGTTCTTTTTCGTAAGCGGTAAACTTATCGGAAAGAAATTCGGAATAGTTCATTTGTTTGAGCACATTGATAATCTTTCTGAAATAAGGGTTGACCTCTTCGAAATTATCAAAAAGAAAATCGGTATTATAAATTTCCAGTACCTTGTCCATCATGTAGCGCTGCCTTTTAATGGGTGTGGAAGCGTCAATTTTATCAAAAGCATCCTGCTGAAGAATGATAAAGTCGATGATTTCCGATTTCCAGAAAACAACATGATATTCAATGGGAACGCCGTCATCGCCGAGGATGTTGATTTGTTCAAAAGCTTCCCTTCCCCGGATCAGGATATTTTTGGCCATCACAATTTTATCGACCCAACCGGGGGCAACTTTTTCGGCCATGTGTTCGATGAATTCGGGATATTCAAGATATTTTGAATAACTGTCAACCGCATCGATAGCCGGGTAGCGTTTACTATCGGCCCTTTTTTGCGATAAGGAATAGAAACAGCGGGCGGCTTTTTTGGTTGCTTCGGTTACCGGCTCTTTTAAGTTCCCCCCGGCAGGCGAAACCGTACCGATGAATGTAACCGAACCGGTTTTCCCGTTATTCAGGTACACAAACCCGGCACGGGCATAGAAACTGGAGATAATAGCCGGCAAGTCCATGGGGAAAGCGTCGGGGCCGGGCAATTCTTCCATACGGTTCGACATTTCGCGAAGCGCCTGTGCCCAGCGGGAAGTGGAGTCGGCCAGCAAAAGGATTTTTAATCCCATCGACCGGTAATATTCAGCAATGGTCATTGCGGTATAAACCGATGCTTCACGGGCCGCAACAGGCATGTTCGATGTGTTGGCGATAATGGTGGTACGTTCCATCAGTTTCCGGCCGGTGCGGGGGTCATCAAGTTCCGGAAATTCGGCAAAAATTTCGACGACCTCGTTGGCGCGTTCACCACAGGCAGCCACCACAATCATGTCGGCTTCGGCCTGTTTCGAAAGGGCGTGCTGCAAAACTGTTTTCCCGGTTCCGAAAGGGCCGGGGATAAATCCGGTCCCCCCTTCCACAATGGGATTCAAACTGTCGATAACGCGGATTCCGGTTTCCATAAACCCGAATGGACGCGGTTTTTCCCGGTATGATTTGATGGGAATTTTCACCGGCCATTTCTGAACCATCGTCACCTTGTATTCCTGTCCATCGCTTCCGTTAAGAACAGCAATGGTGTCGTTAATGGTATATTCCCCTTGCCCGCTGATGGTTTTTATAGTAAATGTGCCGGAGAAGCTAAAGGGAACCATAATTTTATGGGCAATCCAGTTTTCTTTCACTTCGCCCAGCCACGATCCCGGAATAACTTCATCACCTGGTTTTGCCAGTGGCGTAAATTCCCAAAGTTTATCATCTTCGAGAGCAGGGGTATAATCTCCCTTTTTCAGAAAGACCCCTTCCATTTTATCCAAATCGTGTTGCAACCCATCGAAGTTTTTCGACAAAATACCCGGGCCGAGGGTTGCCTCGAGCATGTGCCCGGTAAACTCAACTTCGGCACCGGTTTTTAAACCGCGGGTACTTTCAAAAACCTGGATATACACGTGTTGCCCTATCCGGATAACTTCGGCCATCAGTTTTACATCGCCTAAGGTGATGTAACAGATTTCGTTTTGCGAAACCGGGCCGTCAACCTCAACCATAACAAGGTTCGATATGATACCTGAAACTTTTCCCTTTGTTCTCATATTCATTATTTAGCCCCGCTAAATTCAGCAGGGAATTCGTAGCTTGTTTTTAAATCGTTTACCAATCGCTGTAATAATTTTTTCCCGGTTGCCGCATCCAGTTTCATCCACCGCTCTGTAATCATCAGTTTGAGAAGGAAGCTGATGATTTTTTCAATGGTAAAATAGTGGAAGAAGGTGTTTTCGTCGAGGTAATCCCAACGGATCCGGTCGAGGGCTTTTTCTTTTTCCAGCATTTCCATATTCGATTCAGCCACGCGGAAGACAGAATCGGCAAAAGGCACTTCTTCTTCGAAAAACTCCGGTTTCAACCGGTTGGCCATCAGAAGCGAATACACCTCCTGTTTGGGTCCTGCCTTGATGAACTGGTGCTGAGCCGGATAATTAAAACGGATGCAATTAATGGCGGTTAATATATTTCTTACATTCAGTTCGAAACGGAACCAATCGTTAACAAACTGATTCTGCACCTGTAAAACGGAATCGAAATACAGGGTATGTAACTTATTTTCGGTATTCAGCCCGGTTGTTTTGATTTCATTGGTTTTAACCCAATGAATAAACTGAACCATGTATTCGGGAAGTTGCAGCGGCTGGGCCCATTGTTCTTCCAGAAAATCTTTTGGGTAATTTCCGGCTGGGTCAAACGGTTTTTCCGTCTGAAAAATCAGGTTTAGCAGGTTCTCGTTGTCGTGCGGGAGAAAAAACAACTGAACCAGGCGATAGTCGGCCGGATGCAATTGTTCTTCCAGTTCTTTCCGGAAATTCGAACTGCTCAACCCTGGCTTGTTTTCGCTAAAAAACAAATCGGGAAGCCCTGCAACCAAACAATAATAATTTCTTTTTAACATGCCCGAATATTAAACAATTTTTAGTCAGAACTTTTCAGTTCATGCATCATTTCAGCTTTCAAAAATTCCTTGCGCAATTTTTAAACACAACGTCATCTGAAAAAGAATTCGCAGGAAAAGCTGTTATTTTTCGTCTTCTCCGAAAAGCAGTTTCCTGGTTTTTTCCTTGAAGTAACTTTTAAAGTAATTTTCGAAATCTTCGCCGGAGAAACGGATAAAATAGCTTCCGTCTTTGGGACCGATACTGAACCCGGTTTTCAATTTGGCATCTGTCTGAATCTCGATACCTTTGTTCATGGATTGAAGTGCCCTTTCGTCCAGCAGGTTTAAAAACTGGTCTTTTTTGTTTTCAGGAACCACAACCTGAAGATCAGGTCCTTCCGGATTTTGCTGATTCCAGTTTTGAACCAGGGAGAGGATAATTTCCTTAATAAAACTGGTATCGCTGAACGCTTCTTTTACCGGAGGTTCAATCTGTTCGGTAACAACTATATTTTCGACTTTCTGTTTCAGGTTGCTGATGAACTGCCTGGCCGCCAGTTGCATTTCGGCACCGGCATTTTTTTTCATTTCGGCGGCTTCCGACTGGGCCTTTTCCAAAATTTCGTCGCGCTGTTTTTTGGCCGATTTAATCAGTTCAGTTGCTTCATTTTTGGCATCCTGAATAATTTTTTCTGCATCGCTCTTTACTTTTGCAACTCCTTCGTTATATATTTTTTCGGTCAACTCCTGAATTCGGTTTGTCATATTCTTTAATTTATATGGTAAAACAACTTTATTATTCCAACTCAACAGGCTGGGGATGAAGCGTATATCCCACAGCAAACACGGGCATTTTACAACCGTGTACAATTTCTGATACAAATTTTCCAATCCGTGCTTCGGTAAATATCGATTCCTGATGGGTGCGGATAATCACCAAATCGGGGTTTTGCTCCTCAATATAATTTAAAATCACTTTGTAACTTTCCTGCTGGTGAACTTTCAAAATCACAATTTCGCAATTCACGCCCCGGCCGGTTAACATGTTCTTTATTTTTTCGGCATTGCTGAATGCCAGACTTTTGGTTTCGACAATATCTGCATTGAGCGCCGATACAATCTGAACTTCGGCATTGTATTTTTTAGCAAAATGTGTAGCCCAGTAAAGCCGTTTTTTGGTGGCTTGGGAAATATCAATGGGAATTACGATTTTCTGAATCCCGGTAACCGGGTAATTTCGGTTAATGGTTAAAACCGGACAGAAAGAACGGCTGATAAACTTATCGATTTCGTTTTTGTGGAGCGCTCCCGGGTAATTGTCTTTGCTTTTGTCAATAACAATAAATTCATATCCTCCCTTTTTCGATTCATCGACCAGCGTGGAAACTTTATTCCCGGTGTGAAGCCGTAAAATATAATCATCGGGAATTTCGCTGCCAAATGCTTTTTCCACAAAATGCTTAAAATGATTCCGGGCTTCCGCTTTATGCTCAATCGCTTTCCGGGTATTAAAAAACCGGGAGAAAAATGAAATAGGGTTTAATATGGTAAACAAAAAAACCCTCATCCGGAGAGTTTCCTGAAAAAACCGGATCTGCTGCAATATCCCTTCACCTTCACAGCATGGAGAAATAAGCGCCAACATACTATTTGACTTATATTTCATTGCACCGAAGATTTAGGTATATATGATTAAAGTGTTCCACAATCCTTAATTGGTTTTTTAAGACTCCCGCCAATATATAAAAATTTGAGTACAAACTGTCCAATTGTTTTATAAAACATATCGAAAAAAAAGGAAAATTAACGTCATGGAAATGGTTCAAAATTTAATTGGTTCCCGGATTACTATATCAAAATGAACGGGCTGCAATCGAATAAAAATAAGGGAATCCCAAACAAATAACCAGTGTTTAATCATTCATTAATTTGAATTACTCATTTTTTTACAACCAAAAGAGTAGAATCATGAAAATTTAGCGAGCAAGTAGTAACGTCAGGATTTTGCCAAACGAATTTTAACAGCAAAAGCATCTGCCGGATTTTGAATAAAAAGCAGATCGATCTCGTTCTGCGAAAAGCTGTTTTCGAGTAGTGCGGGAATTAAATATTTTTCAATGGCTGTAAATCCCCTGAAATCTCCGCCATCCGGCACTCCTGGCTGATACCAGCCGGCATCGTGCGAAAACATCAGCCGATTGAGCAACCCTTCTTTTTTCATCAGAAGGGCAAAATCAACGAATCGCCCGGCCGCATTGGGTTCAAATTTGTCAAAAGCAATCCAGGCACCTTTTCGTGCGGCTTCCGCTATTTTTTCGTTATCCTGCTCGTTATTGGCGTGGGTCCAGATAAATGCCGAAGGATGAACACCGTATTCTTCGAGAATTTCGAGTTGCTGAAATGCCGGCACAGCCAGACCGGTGTGCGACACGATGACCAGCCCGGTAGCTTTGTGCGCGATACAGGCAGCTTCCACAACTTTCCGGTTGATTTCCCCTAACGGCGCCCGTTCAACCGCAATTTTAATAAATCCGGGAAAAACACCGGTCCCCTCAATTCCGTTTTTTGCCTCTGCTATCCAGCGATCAGCCAGTTGTTCTGCCGTTTCAGTAAATCCATGCTTTGGAATGAATTTACCGCCCACCGCACTGTAATACCCCGTATTGGTAATGATTTGAATTCCCGATTTTTCCGTCAGCATTTTTAGCAGTTCAGGATCGCGGCCTAAAAATGCAGGGGTGCATTCAACCAGGGTTTTATAACCCAACTCCTTAATTTCCATCAAATACGGAAGTACTTTTCCAACCACTTCGGTTCTGTTCCACCGGTGATAACCCGTACTGTCGGCGCCAATAAAATCAACCAGCAAATGCTCGTGGTGAAGGGTTTTTCCTATTTCACCAGCACTGATTTCGCCTGAAACCGTTATTATTTTCGGCTCGTGGATGTTACAGGAGAAAAAAAGAAAAAAGCATAAGTTAAGGGTGACTATTTTAATTTTAGTGAAAGAAATCAGTGGCTTCATAAGTAGTCTCAAAATTTGACCCAATTTACAAAATCCACTCAATTGAAAAAATATTTTGTTTCTGAAGTTCAAAAAAAGAAATATCAGGAATCCGGTTTTTGCTTTGTTTTTCGGACCACCAGGATAGCGCCGGTTATCACCAGCGATGCACCCAGAATAGTCATTGCCGTAAATCGCTCGTGGGCAATCCACGAAACATTCATCCAGGTAAGAATTCCCATCGTGACAAATGTAATGATGGGATTCATAATAATGATAATGCTCACTTTGCTTGCCTCGGTACATTTTAGGGCCATTGCTAAAAAGGTATAGGAAATAAACGTGTTGGCGCCCAAAAAGAAAAGCAGCAACCACCACAACCAGTGCAACTGAAACAACGAAGCAGGATCAGCCAGCGGCAGGTAAATCAGGGTTGGCAATCCAAAAAGGAAAAGGTTTAAACTGTCAACCGGGTACCGGTCCACCAGTCTTTTCTGAAGGATAGCGTAAACCGCCCAGGCAATGGCGCTGGAGATAAGAATCAGGATTCCGAGATTGTAATTTTTCTGATTGTCAAAAAAAGCGGAAAGCTGATCGCGGTAGTAGAAAGCCATCCCCACAAAAGTAATCCCAAAACCGACGATTTGTTTTTTCTGAATTTTCTCACGAAAAAAGAGAAAACCGGCAGCGGCCAGCAAAATCGGGCCTAGTTGGATAAACAACTGGGCATTGCTTGGCGTGGTAAAATGAATCCCCAGCATATAACTAATGTAATTCCACGACAGTCCGATAGCGGCAACAATCAGTAACAGCGGAGGTTTCAGCATTAGTTTAAACGACGATGGTTTTTTGCCAACCTGCCAACCTGCAAGTAAAATAAACGCAAACACAAACCGTATCCAAACAATGGTTAGCGGATCGACCACCCGGTCGGCCACTTTAAGCCCAACGGCAAGGAATCCCCAGCAAAGGGCCGTTATGGAAGCATAAATGATTCCCCTGGTATAGTTCTGCATTTCTTAGTTACCGCAATTGCGCACCCAGTTCCCGCGAAAAAGCTTCTGTTAGTTTTTGCATGGTTTTGTCAATCTGTTTGTCGTTTAGCGTGTGAAGGTCATCACGAAGGATAAAACTTACCGCGTACGACTTTTTCCCCAAAGGAATTCCTTTGCCTTCGTACACATCGAACAGGTTGACTTCGCGCAAAATCTGCCGTTCGGTTTTCAAAGCCACCCCGCAAATTTGGCTGAATTTGACCGGCTGATCGACGAGCAGGGCCAAATCACGGCGTACAGCCGGGAATTTGGGAAGTTCACTGAAAATCACTTTGTGTTTTTTCCGGTGAAGTACGATCTGCCCCCAATCGAAATCGGCATAATAAACCGGTGCGTCGATATCCATTTTTTTCAGCACCGGTTTGGATACAATCCCCAATTCGAGGACTGTTTTGTTGTTGCTTCTGTATGTTAATCCTTCGGCCAGCAGTTCGTGATCTGTTTCTGAAACCTGCATCTGGGCGATGCTGAAACCAAGCCGTTTCAGCACATTTTCAGCATAAATTTTCAGAGTGAAAAATGAAGTGGGTTGTTCTTTTTGTGCCCAGTTTTCGTTTTCCCTGTTTCCGGTAACCAGCAATGCCAGGTGTTCCTCTTCGTGGTAATTGGTTTCCGGGTGTTCTTTCAACTGCGTTCCCTTGTAAAAATAACAGTTGCCAAATTCATACAATTTCAGGTTTTTATTTTGCCGGTTGGTATTGTAGGAAATGGCTTCCAGTCCGCCCCAGAGCAAAGTCTGCCGCATCCCGTTCAGGTCGGCACTCAGCGGATTGAGCAGTTTTACCGTTTTTTCATCGCTGAAATGTTGAAAACCTTCGTAGTACCCCGCTTTGGTGAGTGAGTTCGACCAGATTTCGTTGAATCCCTGTGCTGTCAGCATTTCGGAAACCAGGTCCCGCAACTGGTGGTTGTCGGGTTTTTCGGCATTTTGCAGCGACGATTTAACCAGCGACGGGATTTCAACGTTGTTGTAACCGTAAATACGCAGGATTTCCTCAATTACATCCGCTTCGCGTTTAACATCCACCCGGTATGGCGGCACCCGAAGCGACAAACCTTTTTCGTTTTCCCCTTCAATTTTTATTTCGAGCGAAGCAAGTATCTTTTTGATGGTTTCGGTGCCCAACTCCTTCCCTATCAGCCGGGTGATGTTGGCGTACGAAACTTCCACTTTAAAATCTTCCACAGGTACAGGGTACACATCCACAATTTCGGACGAAATGGTACCGCCGGCCACTTCTTTGATGAGCAATGCCGCGCGTTTCAGGGCGTAAATCACCCCGTTCGGGTCGGTGCCGCGTTCGAAACGAAAGGAGGCGTCGGTATTCAGCCCGTGGCGGCGTGCTGTTTTCCGGATAAACACCGGATCGAAACAGGCGCTTTCGAGGAACACATCAGTAGTTGAATCTTTAACCCCCGATTTAATCCCGCCAAAAACACCGCCCATACACATGGGTTCTTCGGTGCTGCAAATCATCAGGTCATTTTCGCCCAATTCGCGTTCCACCTCGTCGAGCGTGGTGAATTTTGTACCGGCCGGAAGTGTGCGCACCACCACCTTTCCACCGGTAATTTCAGCGGCGTCGAAAGCATGGAGTGGTTGTCCGGTTTCGAACAACACAAAATTGGTGACATCGACAATATTATTGATGGGTGTCGAACCGATGGCTTTCAACCGGTTTTTCAGCCAGTCGGGCGATTCTTTTACTTCAACTCCTGATATGGTAACTCCCGCATAACGGGGACAAGCCTCGGGATTGAGGACTTCGACCGGGATTTCGAGGTTATGGTTATCGACGGCGAAATAATCAACCGGGGGCCGCTGGTAACTGATGGCGCGGTTCTGGTTTAAAAAAGCGGCCAAATCGCGGGCCACGCCAATGTGCGAACCGCTGTCGATACGGTTTGGCGTAAGATCAACTTCAATTCGCCAGTCCGACTGAACCTGATAATATTCCCTGGCTGGGGTACCCACTTTCACTGAATCGGGCAAGACAATGATTCCCTGGTGATCGGTTCCGATACCAATTTCATCTTCGGCACAAATCATCCCCTGCGAAACCTCGCCCCTGATTTTCGATTTTTTAATGGTAAATTCCTGATCGCCCATGTACAATGTGGTTCCTTCGGTGGCCACCACCACTCTTTGCCCGGCAGCCACGTTGGGAGCGCCGCAAACAATGGGCAGCAATTCGCCGGTACCCACGTCAACCGTGGTTTTGCTGAGGTGGTCGGAATTGGGATGTTTTTCACAGGTAACCACCTGGCCAATTACCAGGCCGTTCATCCCTCCTTTTACGGTTTCCACCTCTTCAATACCGCCAACTTCCAGCCCGATTTGGGTCAGGATTTTGCCCACTTCCTCGGGCGATTCTTCCAGTTTGATGTACTCTTTCAGCCAGTTGTATGATATTTCCATTTCGAAAAAATGCTACAATTTGTAAAACGACAAAAATAGGGATTTTCACCGGAAAGAGGCCGGGAACCGGCAATTATTATTGATTGTTGCATTCCGGGAAACAAAAAATAAACATTGAAAGAAAAATGAAACGGATTACCCGTGGCAGGATTAACAAATAGAATCAGACCTGATGATGCCATTTCGTCAAACAGGCATATACAGGCGAAAGCCGCACCATTTGGGGTTTATTTTTATCTTTGGGGTGAAAAAAAACATTAAAACCGCATCTTCAGTATGAAAGTAGTTGCTTTTAACGGGAGTCCCAAACGGAACGGAAATACATTTCTTTTAATCAGCAAAATTTTCGCAATCCTTCAGAAGGAAGGAATTGAAACCGAACTGATCCAACTGGGGAATAAACCGGTTCACGGATGTACCGCCTGCGGAAAATGCAGGGAGTTGAAGGACGGCAAATGCCACATCAAAAACGATCACCTGAATTTTTGCCTTGAAAAGATGGCCGAAGC
The DNA here is from genome assembly GCA_964533365.1 of uncultured Maribellus sp. Taxonomy (GTDB): domain Bacteria; phylum Bacteroidota; class Bacteroidia; order Bacteroidales; family Prolixibacteraceae; genus Draconibacterium. The sequence goes on from CAZHKI010000065.1 coordinate 10,362, forward strand.
CGACGGAATCATCATCGGGTCGCCCGTATATTTTGCCGACGTGACCCCCGAAGTTAAAGCGTTGATTGACGTGGCCGGATATGTTACCCGTGCCAGCGGGCATACCCTGAAACGCAAGGTGGGAGCGGCCGTAATAGCGGTCAGGCGCGGTGGTGCGCTGCACGCTTTTGAAACCATCAATAATTTTTTCCTCATCAACCAAATGATTGTCCCCGGCTCGTCGTACTGGAATTTTGCACTGGGACGAAACCCCGGCGATGTGCTGACCGACGAAGAAGGGATGCAAACCATGCGCACCCTGGCCGAAAATATGGCCTGGTTGTTGAAAAAAACAAACAACTAATTTTGATTTGAAACGTTATCTAAGTAATTTTTTTAAAATAATTGGGTCATGAAAAAAACAATTCTTACTGTATTTTTTGCATTAACCATGCTGATTGCCGCAAATGCACAGGATTACAATACCGGGATTGGTGTCCGGGGCGGGCTTTACAACGGATTAACCGTGAAACATTTTATTTCCGGTGAAAATGCACTGGAAGGTTTATTCCTGTCGCGTTGGGGTGGGTTTAACATTACCGGGCTTTATGAAATACATGCCAACGCGTTTAACACCCCGCGGTTAAACTGGTATTACGGTTTCGGAGGTCACATCGGGTTCTGGGACGGAGATAAAAATCCCTGGTTCGACGACAACAACAATTACACGGTGATTGGTGTTGATGGAATTATTGGCCTGGAATACAACATCGAAGCTATCCCGTTTAACATCAGTCTCGACTGGAAACCTGCCATCAACCTCATCGGAAAAACAAATTTAGGGGCCGATGAAGTAGCTCTGTCGGTGCGGTATATTTTTTAAATCCATCATAAAAAATAAAAATGGGCTGCCGGGAAAGCAGCCCATTTTTATTTTTAGTCGGTTATGATCACCAGATACTTCGATGCTTTCCAAAATTCATTCTGCCGATCGACAAATAACGTATCAGCCGTTTTCTCTCCCGAAAAATGGAACGAACCTTCGGGGTGAACCGTAACCATCCTGGCTTTTTTAGCTTGTAACGGGAGATATTTAAAATCGCGGATGTCGATTTCGGTAAAGTAATCGCGGTTAAAATCCTTTTTCATGGTTGGTATTTTTCCAACACCGAGCACTCCGCCTTTCTTTTCAATTATCCCATTATCTTTCAACTCTTTGATGCTCCCGAAAACGTAATAAGCCGTATTGATTTGCACCGTCTGATTTTCAATGGTTTCCGCCTTTTGCCGGTTTTCGGTTTCAATAGCCATTATTTTTTCGTTGAGCGACGAAATATCGATGTTCAGTTTTTGAACTTCGTTGGTCAGGGCAACAATTTCACCATCCTTTTCCTGGACCTGGTATTCCAGATTGTCCAGCATCATTTTCAACTGTTTAATCGTGCCTTCCAGTTCGCTGATTTTGGAATTGGCACCTTTCAGTTTTTTCTGGAGCGATGCAGCAAGATCCTTGTTCCGTTGCAGCAGATTGTTCAGCAAAGCAATATCTTCCAGAATCTGATCTTTCTGCTGGTTTGAAAGTTCACCGCCCTGTTTCGACTGCACGGTAACCAGTTTTTCCAGTTTTTTAATGGAATCGAGGTTTGCCTGAATTTCATTAAAACCACTCAGTAGTTCCACAATCGATGAATCCTTAAACGCGGTTTGTTGTTGAAGACTATCTTTGACCAACGTTAGTTGCTGCGCATCTTTTTTATAATTGTGACAAGCGCCCAGCATCAAAACTCCCCATAAAATGACAACAATTTTTTTCATGTTTCTTTTGATTTAAATCTGAATACAAAAATAACCTGTTTTCAAACACTATTATAAACCTTCTGATAACGAATTTATTGTAACTGCCGAAATAAAAAAACCTCCTGTCCGGAGAACAGAAGGTCTTTCCTTTTTATTTGTTCTGTATGAATCTATTGTTTCTCGAATATTAAGGTTTCGGTTGGCTGATCGCACACTTCCGACGGGCCAAAATACTGGATAGGCCCGGGATAAACAAACTGGGTGCTGTATGCCCACTCGCCGCGTTTCGAAACAAAATGTTTATACGGCGCACCGTCCAAATCAACCAGCGCTTTCT
>CAZHKI010000066.1:0-7808 GCA_964533365.1 uncultured Maribellus sp.
GGGCCAATGTTGCCGAAGCTGGCGTTATTGCCCTTCAGGACCACGGCGACGATGTTTGGTTCCGTAACATCAAAATCAAAGAATTGTAGTATTTCTGAAATATGAATTTAAAAACCCGGAAGCTGCCTGCTCCCGGGTTTTTTTATACTATCATTTTCTTTGGAATAAAAATTACTCGGGGAAATAGCCTGAGCTATTTAGAATTCCCTGGTAGTCGGTGTTTTGCATGAGTTCGGGCAAGGTTGTCTCCGGATGTTTTTTCATGTATTGCCGCACAATCTGCCAGCCAATCCAAATCCCTGTGCGGGCAGGCGATTCCAACGGAAAACCGTTGGTGTACGGCCCATCGTTAATATAGCGGACGATATCCATACGGTTGGACGAATACAACACTTTCTTTTCCACTAAATGCAACCACATTTGCGGTTCATTTTTTTTGCACCATTCCAGTTGCTTCTGCGTGTATCCGATTTTTAGCGAGTCGTGCATTTCGGGCAGCAGGGCATCAACAAAATACATCATTTTCCCCTGGTGAATCATATTCCCCAGCAGGTTGGTGGCTTTGTTCATTTCGTCAAATTCCGTCATGGCCCACGCATAAGCAACATCCGGAACTATCTTCTTTTTATGCATATTCAGGATCTTGTACTGTGGTGTGGTTACCAGTTTGCGGTAATAAGAGCAATCCCTGCCCAGATATTTATCCAGACTGATTCCAATGATATTCTCAGTGGTTACCACCGACTGGTTAAATCCGGAAACATAAGCATAAAAGGTTGGCAACTCTTTCCCGGGGAAATGATACTGGTAGTATTGAAATGCTTTATTGATTTGGCCTGTGATTTTGTCGAATCCGGCAAACTCCGTTTCAACCAGTTCCCTGACATGCTGAATCATGGTATCTTCCACAAATGCCATCATTAAACCGGGAAATTCTTCTTCGCCGATACCTCCGATTCGGATAATCTTGTAGGTAAAAAGATTAAAAAAATCGGGATGTCTGTGTTGTAAATCAATTAGTTCCTGTAATGTGTCCTTTTTCGGAAGTGAAAAAAGTTCATGGTCGAAACGCACCATTTTAATCTCTTCGTCGATGCCCGAAAGGTCAACTTTCAGGGGGTTGGGCTGGCAGGCAAACAATATCTGCAGACAGCAGAAAATAAAAAATAACCGAGTTTCAACCTTCATTTGTTAAGAATTTTATTTCAATACGCTTCCCGTCAATTTTTATTGCGAAATTGAACTAAAAATTGGAGATTTGCAATCTCATTGAAATATCAATTACACTCGAAATGAAAGTTGCATTTGCGCAGTTAAACTATATCATTGGCGATTTCGAAGGGAATGCCTCGAAAATTATCCGCCACATTGAAAAAGCAAAAAACGAAGGAGCCGGGCTGGTTGTTTTTTCTGAACTTTCGGTAACCGGTTATTATCCGCACGACCTGCTTGAAAAAAAGGAATTTATTCTGAAAGCCGAAGAAACTGTTCACGAAATTGCCCGGCATTGCCTGGGAATTGCTGCCATTGTTGGCGCCCCGCGAATCAATCAAAGCGATCGGGGGAAAAAACTTTACAACTCCGCTTTTTTCCTTACTGATGGGAAAATCCAAAGTGTTCATAACAAAACATTGCTGCCGACTTACGATATTTTTGACGAATACCGCCATTTTGAACCGAACCATGAATTTCAGGTGGTGGAATACCTTGGCGAAAAAATTGCCATTACCATTTGCGAAGATTTATGGGACGAACAGCCCACGGCCAGCGAATTCGGTAAAGATAAACTTTACCTCACCTCGCCCATGGAGGAACTTTCAACATTCGGCCCTGAGTTTATCGTAAATATTTCGGCATCGCCGTTTTCGTACAACCAGGAAAACTGGCGTAAAAATGTGCTGGTTTCAAAAGCAAAAAAATACAACGTTCCCATTTTATATGTCAACCAGGTGGGTGCGCAAACCGAACTGGTTTTCGACGGTGGCTCGGTTTTTATCGATGCCGATGGCGAAATAGTAAAAGAGCTGAACTATTTTACTGATGATTTTCTGGTAGTTGATACCAGGTCGCCCGGCAAAAAACAACTTCAACCGGCTACCGGAAATACCGAAAAAATTCATGATGCGCTGGTTTTGGGCATCCGCGATTATTTTCAGAAATCGGGTTTTAGCCAGGCTACGTTAGGTCTTTCGGGTGGAATTGACTCGGCTGTGACCGCGGTGTTGGCCGTGAATGCACTGGGCGCCGAAAATGTTCGGGTGTTATTGCTGCCTTCCCGGTATTCTTCGGACCACAGCCTTGACGATGCGCGTCAACTGGCCGAAAACCTGAAAATCAGGTACGATATTGTTCCCATTCAAAATGCGGTGGACGAATTTGAAAAGGGATTGGCGCCCCTTTTTGAAGGCACTTCTCCCGGCGTTACCGAAGAAAATATCCAGGCGCGGGCACGCGGCATTTATCTTATGGCTGTTTCCAATAAATTTGGACATATTTTGCTGAATACCACCAATAAAAGCGAATGTGCCGTGGGCTACGGAACATTGTACGGCGACATGAACGGCGGACTGGCCGTTCTCGGCGATGTGTATAAAATGGATGTGTACCGGCTCGCCCGTTTCATGAACCGCGACAGGGAAATCATCCCCGAAAACAGCATTACAAAACCGCCTTCTGCCGAGTTGAGGCCCAACCAGAAAGATTCTGATTCGTTGCCGGAATACGACGAACTCGACCAGATTCTTTTCCAATTTATTGAAATGAACAAGTCGCCCAAGGAAATTATGGAAATGGGATTCCGTGAAGATGTGGTCAACAGGGTCATCCGGCTGGTGAACATGAACGAATACAAACGATTTCAGGCTGCGCCCATTCTTCGCATCAGCTCAAAAGCCTTTGGTTTCGGGCGTAAAATGCCACTGGTAGCCAAATACTGATTGTGGAAATTTTTTCCGGCTTCTTTTTCCCCTCAGGTTACAGATTGTCCAATCCGGAGGATTTTTGATATTTTATCATCAACTGGGGCCCATTTTTTTGAGGATGTATATTATTTTCTGTCAAAGTGTAAGAAAATTGATTCTGTCTTGCAAATCTCCCCGAAGCAGACGTATGTAAAATAACTGTTAAAAATGAATTGAATTTTAACAAAATTTTTACCTTTGATGCTGTAAAACATACTAAGACAGCTATATGTTAAATTCAGAATTGGGGATAAAGGATATCGTGGAAAATCCCAAATCGATTTTTTCCCTTTTGACACCGGAGGAAAAAGAGGAATTAATGCGACATGTTTCTCTGACCAACTTCAAAAAAAATGAGTTTGTTTTTAAAGAGGGCGACAAACCTACCGGTTTTTTATTGTTGCTGGAAGGGAAAGTGAAAATTTTTAAAGAAGGAGTTGGCGGACGTGAACAAATTGTACGGATGGCCAAACCGTTGGGTGTTATTGGGTACCGTGCCCTTTTTGGCGATGAAAACCATATTTCTTCGGCTGTAACACTCGAAGAATCGGTTATTTGTACCATCAGTTCCGATTTTATTTTTAACAAAGCTTTGAAAAACAGTGATTTTTCATTAAAAATTATTCGGAAACTGGCCAGGGAACTGGGTTTTTCCAATTCGAGAACCGTAACCCTGACACAAAAGCACATCCGGGGAAGACTGGCTGAATCGCTGATTTTACTAAAAGACAAATATGGTTTCGAACATGACGGGACCACATTAAAGGTTCACCTTTCGCGCGAAGACATTGCCAATCTTTCGAATATGACGACATCGAACGCCATTCGCACGTTATCGACATTCGCCAGCGAAAAGGTGATTGCCATTGACGGGCGTAAAATCAAAATCCTCGATGTTCACCGGTTAGACCGAATCAGCAAGTTAGGATAATTCAAAGTCCCGCTCCGGCGGGATTTTTTATTCGTGGATATAAACGCGTTTCACCCGCTGTGAAATGCCGGTCAGAATTTCATACGGAATAGTCCCAACTTTTTCGGCTACTTCGCTGATGGAAATGTGGGTCCCGAAAAATTCAACCTCGTCGCCGGGTTTTACCTGAATTCCGGTTACATCCAGCATCAGCATGTCCATACAAATGTTTCCGATAATGGGGACGCGGTCTCCATTGATAAATGCAACACCGTTCCCGTTTCCCAGTTTCCGGTCCAGCCCGTCGGCATAACCGAGCGGAACCACTGCAATCAGACTTTTTTTATGAATCCGGCCTTTTCTTCCGTAACCAATAGTTTCGTCCGGTGCCACTTCTTTTACCTGCGAAACCACGCTTTTCAGCCTGCTGATGGTTTGCAGCGGGAGCCCGGTGTTGGAAATTCCGTATAACCCGATTCCCAGCCTTACCATTTCGAATTGTTTCCCGGGAAACCGTTCAATGCCGGCCGAATTGAGAATGTGCCGGTCAATCGGATGGGGGAAAGCCGATAAAATCATCTCCGATTTTTTTTCAAAGAGTTCAATCTGGCGGCGGGTGAAATGGTCGAGTGCGGGTTCGTCACTTGCGGCCAGGTGCGAGAAAACCGATACAATTTTAACCTGGTTCCCCGATGAAATTTTCCGGATTGCATGCTGGATTTCCTCTTCCGTGTCGAATCCCAGCCGGTGCATCCCGGTTTCGAGTTTCAGGTGGACCGGAAAACCGGTAATGGCCTGGTGTGAAACGGCTGCCATGAAATTTTCGAGAATTTCGTTGCTGTAAAGGTTGGGTTCGAGCTGGTAGTCGAGCATATTCTGAAAGCTGTGCTGCTCGGGGTTCATCACAATTATCGGGGTCTGAATCCCGGCATTTCGCAATTGAACGCCTTCGTCGGCCACGGCCACGGCCAGATAACTGACATTCTGGTATTCCAGTGTTTTGGCAATTTCAACATCGCCGCTGCCATAAGAGAAAGCTTTCACCATAACCATCATTTTGGTTTTGGGTTGCAACAGACCGCGGAAAACATTCAGGTTGTTCACCAGCGCGTTCAGGTTGATTTCGAGGACGGTTTGATGTGCCTTTTGCTGAAGCAGGTCTGATATACTTTCGAACGTGAACTGGCGGGCGCCTTTTATTAAAATGGCCGACTGTTTTATCTTTTCGCGGCTGAATTCATTTTCAAATTCTTCGGTGCTGCGGTAAAAACTTTTTTTGATGGTAAACGTGGAAAAGTATCGCGAAATAACCGGTCCAATACCAATCATTTCGTCAATATTCCATTCTCCAAGCATTTCATTAACCCGCGGGTATAACTCGTTAGCCGGAATTCCGGTTTGCTGAATGTCGGACAGGATAACCAGTTTTTGCAGGTGCTCTTTAGCTGCCTGCTGGTTCAGCACCGACAAGGCAATGGTCAGCGAATGAAGGTCGGAATTGTAAAAGTCATTAATCAAAAGACATTGGTTGATTCCCTGTTTGATTTCGAGCCGCATGGCAACCGGTTCAAGCTTTTCAAATTCAGGAAGTATTTTTTCAATATCTTTAAGAATGACCAACGAAGCCACAAAACAATGACAGGCATTTTCGAGAGAAGATGAATCGGTAAACGGAATACGGAAATGGTATTCCTTCTGGTTGGCACGGGCCGAAATTGATGTGAAACTTTCGGAAATTGCGGCAGTAAATGAGATGAGAGCTTCGTTCCCTTTCAGCGACCAACTGATTTTCTGTATGGAGTTTCTCGTGCAGAACTGTTCTGTTTCGGTTTTCAGTTCTTCTGCATCAACACAGTAAACCAGTGTTTTTGAATTCCGGAACAGTAGTAATTTTTCCTGGATTTTCTCCCGCTGGGTTTTGAAATTTTCCTGGTGGGCGTCGCCAATGTTGGTGAAAATCCCGATTTCGGGATCGATTATCTTCGATAGGTTTTCCATTTCACCGGGCTGAGAAATTCCTGCTTCGAAAATAGCCAGGTTGTATTTCTCGGTCATTAGCAAAACCGAAAGCGGCACACCAGTTTGCGAATTGTAGCTTTTTGGGTTGCGTACAATATTTAATTCTCCGGCCAGTAAATCGTGCAGCCACTCTTTGACGATAGTTTTTCCGTTGCTGCCGGTAATTCCCACTACCGGATAATGATATTGTTTCCGGTTGAAAGCTGCCAGTTTTTGCAAAGCTGTCAGGGTGTTATTTACCACGATAAAAATAGCGTCGTTGCGCAGTGCTGCAGTTTCGGAAACCACAAAAGCGCTGAGCCCTTTTTTAATGAGTTCAGGAATATAGTCGTGCCCGTTATTTCGGGGGCCGGTCAATGCAAAAAACAAAGTTTCGCCACGTTTAAAAAAAGTACGGCTGTCGGTTACTATCTGTGAAATTTTATGAAGTTGAAATCCATCCGGGACGACCAGTTTACCTCCGACAGCGGTGGCAATCTGTGATAGGGTAAAGTTTTCCATTATTTTTTATTTGCCTCGCGGAAACATCTTCTGCAGAGGGGTTCGTAAATATCTTTCTCGCCCAGTAAAACCACCTGTTCCTTATCGGACAGGCGATGCGAAAACTGGGCAATATTTCCACACCTGACGCAAATGGCGTGAACTTTGGTCACATGGTCGGCTACCGCCATCAGATCGGGGATGGGGCCAAACGGGACTCCCTTAAAATCCATGTCGAGCCCGGCAATAATCACCCTGGTGCCCATGTTGGCCAGTTTAACCACCACATCAACCAGCCCTTTATCGAAAAACTGGGCTTCGTCGATGCCAACCACATCCACATCGCCTGAAAGGAGCAGGATGTTGGCCGAATTCTCAACCGGGGTCGATCGGATGGAATTGTCGTCGTGCGAAACCACCTCGGTTAACGAGTAGCGCACATCCATGGCCGGTTTGAAAATTTCAACTTTCTGCCGGGCAATTTTTGCCCTTTTCAGCCGGCGGATCAGCTCTTCTGTTTTCCCCGAAAACATGGAGCCTGCCACTACTTCAATTATCCCTGTTTTTTTATGGGCGTTGATATCCCTTTCGATAAACATTTACGTTATATGAATAAGAAATTAGTATTTTTACAAAAATAATCTTTAAAAATTACAGCCCTGCATCGAATGGAAAATAAAAAACTGATAAAAATTTTACTGAACGATATGTCGGAACTGGAGGAACTGATTGCCGATGTAAAAGAAAAAGGAACGTTTGATTTGCCGGAGATGGAATTTTTACACACCCGTGCCAGAGGTGTTTTGCAATTGCTCCGGATGTTAAACAATTGGGATCCAGTGCCAGTAGAAAAGGAAGTAGTATCGGCTGAAAAAGAAATTGAACCGAAATTAACCCATGAACCGATTTCGGCACCAGTTGAGCCGCAAGCTGCCGCTGAGATTTTTGAGCCGGTTATTCAAGAACCGGAAAAAGAACCAGAGCCGCAGTTTGCAGAAGTAAGCCCTGTTGAATTGCCTGCTGATAATGCACCAGAGGTTGAAGCCCCTGTCGAAGAAATGGTTGCCCCTGATATTTTACCCAGCGACGTTGAACTGGAAGATGAGGTGGTGACCGAAGCCAACCAACGGCTTGGCGACAGTTTTTCAAAGGAGAAATCGGTTAACGATATGGTTTCCGACCATAATAAACTGGAGTTTAAACTTTCAAACCTGCCTGTTTCCAGTATTCAGGCAGCTATCGGAATCAACGACCGTTTTCAGTACATCCGTGAATTGTTCGACGGGAGCGGTGAGAAATTTTCGGAAACCGTGAAAACGCTCGACTCGATGAATCACATCAGTGAAGCGGTGAACTTCCTTCAGCAAAATTTCAAATGGAAAAAGAACGAGACCAGCCTGAAGTTTGTCAACCTGGTCAAACGCCGGTTTCCCAATGAG
>CAZHKI010000066.1:7818-9133 GCA_964533365.1 uncultured Maribellus sp.
GCCGACCCCGGTCGGGAACCTCGAAGATATGACGTTGCGGGCCCTGCGCGTTTTAAAGGAAGCCGATATCATCCTGGCCGAAGATACCCGCGTTTCGTCGAAGCTGATGAATCATTTTGGTATCGACAAAAAATTGATGCCACATCATAAATTCAATGAGCACAAAACCGTTCAATCGATTGTTTCGAAGATTCAGCAGGGAAATTTAGTCGCCTTGATTTCCGATGCCGGCACCCCGGGAATTTCCGATCCCGGATTTTTGCTGGTCAGGGCGTGTGTCGAAAACCAGTTGGAAGTGGAATGCCTTCCCGGGCCAACAGCGTTGATTCCGGCGCTGGCTGTTTCCGGCCTGCCCACCGACCGGTTCGTATTCGAAGGTTTTCTGCCCCAGAAAAAAGGAAGACAAAAACGGCTCCTGCAACTTTCGGAGGAGACAAGAACAATGGTTTTTTACGAATCGCCTTTTCGGTTGGTAAAAGCCCTGTCGCAATTCGCCGAATTTTTTGAAGCCGGACGAAATGCCTGTGTCTGCCGCGAAATCAGTAAAATGTTTGAGGAAATCAAAAGGGGTACGGTAAGTGAATTGCAGGAATATTATACTGCCAATCCCCCAAAAGGCGAAATCGTCATCGTGGTGGACGGATGCCCCAAAAAAGAAAAACAGGAGTCCACTTTTGAAAATGAATAAACGGTATACTCATCTTTTTTTTGATCTTGACAATACATTATGGGATTTTGATACCAACGCCCGTGAGGCTATGTATTTAACTTTCATGATGAAGAAGATTAACAAAAAAAATGTTGATTTTAATACATTTTTCGAGGTTTATTCCAGACACAACCATGCTTTATGGCTTGATTACAGGAATCAGTTGATTGCCAAAAAAGTACTGATTTTTGAGCGTTTCCGGAGGACATTCGAAGAGTTGAACATCACCGGAATTGATCCGGAAGAAACCAACACCGTTTATCTGGATTTTATGTCGGAGCAAAATCAATTAAAGGAAGGAGTATTGGAAATTCTGAATGAACTGAAACGTAAGAAATATTTCATGTATATTATAACCAACGGTTTCAAGGAAGTGCAACTTAAGAAGCTTGAAAATTCAGGGTTGCGGCCGTTTTTTCAGAAAGTATTTATATCGGAAGATATTAAAATTGCAAAACCTGACCATGCGATATTTGATTATTCCATAAAATCGGCCAATGCCCTCAAATCAAAAAGTTTAATGATTGGCGACGACTGGGATGCCGATATTGTTGGGGCTGCCAATTTTGGGATTGACTCGGTTTATATCGATCCAGAGAATATTTT
>CAZHKI010000066.1:9143-12207 GCA_964533365.1 uncultured Maribellus sp.
AGAAACAAGTGTCAATATTATCAAAAAGTAAGAATAATACCTATTTTATAAAAGAATTGAAAGAATTAACATTAATTTTATAAACAGGTGTTTGCTTTATGCGGTAAATTCTTACACCCATCGATAGCTTAAAAAAGTTAAGTTCTGCATTAATTAAACCTTCATATATTTTTAGTTTTCATTTCTTTTTTTAAAATTTGCAAATGTTAATATTTTTAACATTAATTTTTTTATTTACGTAAGGGTAGTTTGTTTAGATGTTTTTAGGAATTTGGGGGAATTCCGAAAAGGCGAAAAAAATCTATTTAAAAATAAATGCTGTTTAATTGTTAATTTAAAACTATTTCTATGAAAAAAATTGCGTTTTTTTTAGCGATTCTCCTTTTCATGGGAACATTGGTAGCAAATGCTCAGACAAAGGTTCTATCCGGTAAGGTGACCTCTGCTGAGGATGGGGCTCCAATCCCAGGAGTTTCGGTATCTGTAAAGGGGACAACCCTTGGCACAGTCACTAACATCGACGGTGTATATGAATTAAAAGTTCCTGAAAGTGCAAAAGTACTCGTAATGAGTTTTGTCGGAATGGCAACTCAGGAGGTGCCGATTTCCGGGGGGAGTGTTATTAATGTTGTAATGCAACCACAGGCTATTGGGGTTGACGAAGTAGTGGTAGTGGGTTATGGTACTCAAAAGAAGAAAGATGTAACCAGTGCCGTTGCTCGAATAGGTGGTGAGGATATTAGCAACCTGGCTACCCCGTCATTTGAGTCGCAGTTGGCCGGACGTGCTGCCGGTGTGCAAGTAACAACGCCAAATGGTATGTTGGGACAGGCACCTACATTTAACATTCGCGGATTCGGAACGATTTCTTCAAGTTCGCAGCCGTTGGTTGTTGTTGATGGAATCCCTGTTACATCGGGACAGGTGAAGGAATTGTACGGACGATACAATCCTCTTTCGGAAATCAATCCAAACGATATTCAGTCGGTTGAGGTATTAAAAGACGGTGCAGCAACAGCCATTTACGGTTCGAGGGCAGCTAATGGTGTTGTACTTATCACTACAAAATCGGGAGGTAATTTTAAAACGAAGGTAACTTATGACGGTCAAACCAGTTGGGCGACTGCCGCTAAATTGCATGACTTGTTAAATGCCGACGAGTTTGTTGAAATAGCAAATGAAAAGTACGAAAACTGGGGTGCATCTGGTCCTGCAGTATTAGATCCTGATGGTATAAATACAAACTGGAATGATTATGTATATCGTACCGGATTTCAGCAAAATCAAACCATTTCAGCAAGTGGAGGGTCGGATAAAAGTCAATTTTATGCATCTCTTGGCTATACAGATCAGGACGGTATTATCAGAAATAATAATCAACAACGTTATTCTTTAAATACAAAATTTACACAGCAAGCCAATAAGTGGTTGAAATTAGGATTTAATTCGCAAGTTTCGAAAACAAGCCTTGAAGGAGTAATGAATGAAGAAAATTCTCTCGGAAGTGTTGGTTTTGCAAGTGTGCGTATGTTGCCGAACGTGCCTGTGTATAATCCTGATGATATTACAGGTTATAATATTGATGCCGCAAATAGAAAAGCATTAGGACGAGGAGCAAATATAACATATATAGACAATGGTATTCAGAATATCGTATGGGCTATGGATAATAATGTTAACAGTACTCAGAGTCTCCATGTTACAGGTGGTGGTTTTGCCGAACTTAATTTTGGCAAAGGCCTTACATTGAGAACTCAAGGAGGTATTGATTATACTGCGCTCAATGATTTTACAAAATGGGATAGCGAATCGGGAGACGGTTATGGATATGGTGGTCTGTTGATGGACAATAGAGCTACTTATTATAATTGGAACTGGCAGAACATTTTAGCATTCAACCGTTCATTTAATGATATTCATAACCTGGATATTACAGCAGTTCAGGAATATACTCATACAGATTATGAATATTTATACGCTGATGTTACTCAATTGTCGGATGATTTCTTTAGTGAGCATATAATATCAGGGACATTTGGGGAAAAAAGCGTTACTGGTAGTAAAACTTTCAACGGGTTAGCTTCCTACATGTTGCGTGCTAATTATAATTACGACAGCAAATATTATATTGGAGGTTCGGTACGTCGGGATGGTTTGTCTCGTCTTCCTAAAGATACTCGTTGGGGAACATTTTATGGCGGTTCAGTTGCTTGGCGTATTTCAAAAGAATCTTTTTGGGCAAATTCCAGTTTAAATGAATGGTTTAATGATTTACGGGTAAGGTCAAGTATTGCAACTATTGGAAACTCAGAACTTAGCGGCGATTTTCCGTATTTAGGTACATATTCAGCAAAACGTTATGGCCTTCAAACAGGTATAGCTTGGAGTAACATGGGAAATGACCAACTAAAATGGGAATCAACTTCGACTTATGATATCGGTTTGGATGGTAGTCTTTTTGACAGTCGTTTGTCTTTTGAGTTGGCTTATTTTAATAAGAACACTAAAGATTTGGTGCTTGAGGTACCAACTGCCCCAACTATGGGTATTCCTGGCAACAGTTTTTACGATAACAGAGGAAAAATTAAAAATAGCGGATTTGAAGCAACTGTTGGAGGAACGCCTGTTTCGGGTGCATTCACATGGCGTACAGATCTTAATATTACTCTTGTTAAAAACGAAGTGGTTGAATTGGTTAACCATGATCCTATTATTAACACTTATACAATAATTCAGGAAGGCGAATCATACGGCTCTCTCTATGGTTACGAATTTTACGGAGTAAACGAAGTGAACGGTAACCCTATTTGGGTAAAAGGAGACGGCTCGTTAGTTCAATTCAGTACATTTGGAGATGCCAGTCAGGGCGAAGTAGAATATTATTATGCTGTTTACGATCCGGCAAAACCTGAGGATGTTTCAACAGAATCCGATTTGTCACCGAGTGCAGACAAAAAGATATTAGGTTCATCATTGCCTAAATGGTTTGGTGGTTTTAACAACACATTTACTTATAAAGGTTTTGATTTGAATGTATTCTTGCGTTTTTCAGGAGGTAATAAAT
>CAZHKI010000067.1:0-12196 GCA_964533365.1 uncultured Maribellus sp.
GCCAAAGAAGTAAAGTACCAGCATATTGACAATCAGATGCGACCAACTGGCATGGATAAAGGCATGGGTTACCAAACGGTAATACTCTTTTCGCTGAACAATTTGTGCCGCATTAAACTGAAGTTTTGCCATCAGCCCAACATTCTGAAAAGCCATGTAAGAAACCAATGCTGTTACGCCGATAATAAACCAGGTTATCATTTCAGTGTAAAATTTTATAAATCATTTCTTTTTGTAAATCGCCACTGTCAACCATTCCCGAAACCTCGAAGCCTTTGCTTTTCATGTCGTATTCGCGCAAAATCCCCATGATTTCGTAAAGCTTGGTTGGCGAATATTTTTTTGCGGCTGCAATATACGACTTTGCAATAAACGGAGGTACTTTCAGTCCGGCGGCTACATTTCTTTCTGATTTGTCGGTCAAAAAATGGTAGATGAACAATTTGGAAAAAAAGAAGTACAGGTTGGAAATCGTTTTTTGAATGGGGTTTAACGTTGGGTTCGAAGCAAAATATTGAATAATCTGGTTGGCTTTGAGAATGTTTTTCTCGCCCAGTGCATTTTGCAGTTCATAAATGTTGTAATCTTTGCTTACCCCTATGTTTTTTTCGATATGCTCGGGCGTAATTCGGTTGGTTTCTTTTACCGCGATAACCAGTTTGCCCAGTTCGTTGGCTATTTTGCTGAGGTCGTTTCCAAGATAGGACGTCAGGATTTGTGCTGCCTGCGGCGAAATGGAATAGCCCTGTTCCGAAAGGAAGTTGTCAATCCAGGCCGGGATTTTGTTTTCATAAATTTTGGTCGAAGTGAAAATGACGCCGTTTGCTTTAATAGCCTTGGCCAGTTTGGTCCTCGAATCCAGGTTTTTATACTTGTAGTTCAGCACCAGAATGGTCGAAGCCAGCGGCTTTTCGGCATATGATGCAAGAAGTTCAATTTTGTTAAGGCTCTGTGCTTCTTTCACAATAATTACCTGTTTGGCCGCCATCATCGGGAAACGCAGCGCGCTCTCAGCTATGGTTACCGCATCCGAATCCTTTCCGTAAAAAATGGTTTGGTTGAACCCTTTTTCGGCATCGGTCAATGCATTCTTTTCAATGTAGTTCGAAAGAATATCAATAAAATAAGGCTCTTCACCCTGGAGCAGGTAAATGGGGTGAAATATTTTCTTTTTCAGATTTTGCAGAATGGCTTCAAATTCCATATTAAAATTTCAGGTGTTTAACAGAAAGTCCGTTGTTTTTGATTTCGAAAAGGGCGTCAATCCCAGCCTGGATATGATTTTCGATAAATTGGGTGGTTACTATTTTATCGCTCTCTGCGGTTTTCACACCCGTCGAAATCATGGGTTGGTCGGAAACCAGTAGCAAAGCACCGGTGGGAATTTGGTTGGCAAATCCGACGGTAAAAAGGGTGGCAGTTTCCATGTCGATTGCCATCGCGCGGGTTTTGGTCAGGTATTTTTTGAATTTGTCGTCGTATTCCCAAACCCGCCGGTTGGTGGTAAAAACCACGCCGGTCCAGTAGTCCTGTCCCGAATTGCGGAGAATGTGCGAAACGGCCCGTTGCAGGTTAAATGCCGGCAGTGCAGGAACTTCGGGCGGAAGATAGGAATCGGAAGTTCCATCGTTGCGGATGGCGGCAATCGGCAGAATGAAATCACCCAGTTTGTTTTTCTGTTTTAATCCGCCGCATTTCCCCAAAAACAAAACAGCGCTGGGAGTGATGGCGCTCAGTAAATCCATAACCGTTGCTGCATTCGGGCTGCCCATTCCAAAATTGATGATGGTTATGCCTTCGGCAGTTGCATTCGGCATGTTTTTATCGCTGCCATTAACCGGTACCTCAAATCGTTTGGCAAACTTTTCAACGTAGTTCTGGAAATTGGTCAGTAAGATATATTTCCCAAAATCGTCCAGCTTTTTCCCGGTGTACCTCGGCAGCCAGTTTTCCACAATTTCTTCTTTTGTTTTCATGAATGAAGATTTAATTCAACGAAAATGATAAATTGCCCCTGTTATCGGCTGATACAAATGTACATTTTTCAATTTCGACAGCCAAAATGAGTTTGCACCAAATTGAAATAGATATTAACCATGCAAAAGCTGAATTTGCCGGAATATGATTTCAAAATAAAAGTGGAAGGCGAATCCATGCTGATTTTTGATGCCATCCGGAAAAAGTATGTGGTTTTAACGCCCGAGGAGTGGGTGCGCCAGAATTTTATTCAGTATTTAATTACCGAGAAAAAATTCCCGGCATCGTTGATGGCTGTCGAAAAAAAACTGACAGTCAACGGCCAGCCCCGCCGTTTTGATTTGCTGGTTTACCGCAGAAACGGACAACCTTTTTTTATGGCTGAATTTAAAGCCCCGAATGTGAAAATTACACAGGATGCTTTCGACCAGGCTGTGCGGTATAACATGGCACTTCAGGTTGATTTTATTGTGGTTTCAAACGGGATGCAGCACTTTGCCTGCCAAATCGATTACGCGGGAAACAGTTTTTCGTACCTGCCCGAGATTCCTTGTTTTTTAGTTTGAAATAAAATTAGTGAGTATGGACAGCCGGTTTTACCCTAATATTTTTTGATAAAAGTACTCTTCTTTCCAGCCGTGCAATGTTTTCAGCCAGTTTTTCCTGATCCCGGTTTTTTCGAAGCCTGCTTTTTCGAAAAGCCTTATACTGGCCTCATTATCGGCGGCAATTCCGGCATAGATTTGTTTCAGCCCCAAAACCGTCAGCGCATATTCCGACAGAGCCGTCAGCGCGTCGGAGGCATATCCCTGGTTCCACTGGCTTTTTTGATGAATAAGGATTCCAATTCCGGCGCGCAGATGGTAGGGATCGAAATCAAAAAGATCGACCGCGCCCACCGGTTCGCCGGTTTCACTTTGTATAATAAGCCGGAGCTGTTTCTGTTCATAAATGTCTTTCCCCGATTCTTTGATATACTGTGCGAGGATGTAGCGCGAAAATGGGGTTTTGGTGTTGCCCGCTTCCCAAATTTCCATATTATTTTCCCACTCGTACAGCAAGTCAATATCTTCCGGCTCGAGCGGCCGGAGCCTGATTTTCCCAAATGCCAGCGTCTTGTTCATGGTTTATCGGTCTAAATTTTTCCAGCTCTTGAAAACAATTTCAGCATCGGTAAAAATGCTGTAATCTTTGGCATACAATACATTCATCTGTTGTGTTTTTTCCTGATCGAGGCTGATTTCGGGGAATAAATCGCCGGGGTGCAGAATACCGGGTTTCAGTGGCGGAAGTATTTCAACACTTCCGGGATGGGAAATATACCCAACCCACGAACGGCTACCTTTCAATACCTGCAAAGCATTGGAAAAGTAACCTGTTTTCCGGCGGAAAAACCAAATCAGTACCGGGCTGACAAAGAGACAAAAAACGGAGATAAATACATCGAAAAGCCGTTTATTCCGTTTGTTCGATGGCTTGGTAATGGCGTTGATGTTTACCACATACAAATCGCCGGCAGTGTGAATGGAGTTGCTCCCGATAATGCTGATACTTTCGGGCGGGGCAATTTTGTAATCCACGTCCAGCGGGCTTAAATCGAGCATGGCTTTGATGATGTCGCCCGAGCTGATATTTTCGGCGCAGAAAATAATTTCGTCGATCCGGTTGATCCGGATAATTTCGTCGAGTTGATTGAGTGGCCCGATGTAATTCTGCCCACGGTCGCTGTTGTCGATGGCAATAAAACCTGCCAGTTCGGCTTCAATGGGCGTGTTTTCCATGATTTGTTTCACCCGGAACGCTTCGTCGGAATGCCCGGCAATGGCGATGCGTTTGGTTTTTTTGATGTCGAGCCTGAAATGACTGATTTTCAGCCAGTGGAAAAGCAGCCGGTAAAATACCAGGATAAAAGCCGACCAGGCCGAACCCAGTAAAATGAGGGCGCGCGAGAAACGGAGTTCTTCGTCAACCAGCGAATAGGCTAAAAGTATGGCCACCGAACCCCAAACCAGTCCGCGGGCGACCCGGTAAATGCTGATTGGTTTTCTGTAACCGCCCGAAAAAAGTATTCCGAAAAGCCAGAAAAGAATATAAACGGGAACAATATATTGCAGGAAATCAGGGGGGTAATGCCCGGCTTCGAACCTGAGATTTTCCCACAAAGGAGTGAGAAAAAGATATCCGGAAAAAATGAGCAGCGCGTCCATCAGCGGAATGATTATTTTGGCAAGAATCCTGCGTGAAACCGACAGGAAAGCCCGGAACAAAATGGCCAGGTGAATGAGCGTCGTAAAAAGAGTGGCATTTCCGTTCGAAAAATGTTTCCGCGCGAAAATGATCATGGCGTGGTAAAATACTTTTACGTAATTGAGCGAGCCTTTTTTGGTGCTTTCGCCTTTGTAGTGGATAATGGTGGTTTCGGGGAAATAATAGTTTTTGTAACCTGCTTTCAGGATGCGGTACGAAAGGTCGATGTCTTCGCCGTACATAAAAAAGGTTTCGTCAAGCAGTCCGGTTTTACTGAGCGCCGATTTACGTAACAGCATAAAAGCTCCCGACAGTATTTCCACTTCATTTACCTCGTTTTCATCCAGGAAAGAGAGATGGTATTTCCCAAATTTTTTCGATGAGGGGAATAACCGGGACAGTCCGAACATTTTGAAAAAAGCAACCCATGGCGTGGGCAGCCCGCGTTTCGATTCGGGCAGGAAATTGCCTTTCCCGTCGATCATTTTCACGCCCAGTCCGCCTGCCTCTGGATGCTGCTCCATAAATGCGATGACTTTTTCGAACGTATCTTCTTCTACCACGGTATCGGGGTTCAGCAGCAGAATGTATTTCCCTGTTGCCAGCCGGATAGCCTGGTTGTTGGCCTTTGAGAAACCAACATTTTCGCTGTTGGCAATGAAGTGAACTCCGGGAAATTTTTCGGGAATGTACTGAACCGAGCCATCAGCCGAATGGTTGTCGACCACAATAATCTCGGACGAAATGTTTTCAGCAGCCTTTAACACCGAGTGCAGGCATTGCTCCAGAAAATGTTTTACGTTGTAGTTTACAATGATGACTGAAAGATCCATCCGACAGGTTCAGTAAAATTTATCAAATGTAAGAATCCTTTTTTATAACGGAAAACAAACCGAAATCTGATGAACCGGCAGAATTATTTTCCAAGCGAACTTTCGTAAGCCACACGGTTGACCAGCGAGCGGCCCAGGGTGATTTCGTCGGTGTACTCCAGTTCGTCGCCGATGGAAACGCCTCGGGCGAGGGTGGTTATCCTTACGTTTTTGTCTTTTAGTTTCCGGTAAATGTAAAAGTTGGTGGTGTCGCCTTCCATGGTGGTTGAAAGCGCCAGGATAACTTCGGCCACATCTTCGTTTTCAACCCGTTTCACCAGCGACTCAATTTCCAGATCCGCCGGGCCAACTCCGTCCATGGGTGAAATGATTCCACCCAGCACATGGTATAATCCGTTGAACTGCTGGGTATTTTCCACCGACATTACATCGCGTATATTTTCCACCACGCAAATTACCGAGGTGTTCCGCGACGGATTGGAACAAATAGCACAGGTTTCGGTATCGGAAATATTATGACAGATTTTACAGTGTTTTATTTCATTCCGGAGTTGAATGATGCTGTTGCCAAAAGCCGCAACTGAAGTAACCTCCTGGCGGAGCAGGTGCAAAACCAGCCGCAGTGCGCTTTTTCGGCCAATCCCGGGTAATTTCGAAAATTCGTTTACCGCATTTTCCAGCAATCTCGACGGATATTTTTCGATGTTCATTTTTTCTTGTTTCAGCTTCAAAAATAGAGGTAAAAAATCAAATTCAGCATTATTTTTTTTTACTGAATGAAAATTGATAATTTTAACAGCGAACGAATCGGCCGCAGTCAAAACTGCTCTTTTCCATGTCAATTGAAATCTAACGAAATAAACAAAATCATGATGAAAGAAAATCTGAAGAATGAATTATCGCGCCGGAAATTTATCGGCGCCACCGCCACAGCGCTGGCTGGTTTTACAATTGTTCCGGCTCGTGCAGTTGCCGGACTGGGACACATTCCACCCAGCGACAAGCTGAATATTGCAGGAATTGGAATTGGTGGAAAAGGCAGGGTAAACCTGCGGAATATGCCCGGGCAAAACATTGTTGCCTTGTGCGATGTGGACTGGGATTACGCGAAACCGGTTTTCAACGATTACCCGGATGCGAAGAAGTGGAAAGATTTCAGGGAAATGTTCGACCAACAGAAAGATATTGATGCCGTGGTCATTGCCACGCCCGATCATACCCATGCCCTTCCGGCTGCGGCGGCCATGGAACTCGGGAAACACGTTTATCTGCAAAAACCATTAACGCACTCGGTCTGGGAATCGCGTTATCTGACCCAACTGGCAGCCCGGACGGGAGTCGTCACGCAAATGGGGAATGAAGGGCATTCCAGCGATTCGGTTTACGAAGTGGCCGAAGTAGTTCACAGTGGATGCCTGGGCGATATCAGGGAAGCACACGTATGGACCAACAGGCCCATCTGGCGGCAGGGAATGCCCAAACCGCTGAAAGAGGAAAAAGTGCCGGATACGTTAGACTGGGATTTGTTTATCGGCCCTGCCAGAAAGAGGGCTTACAATCCGGAATATCACCCGTGGATATGGCGTGGATGGTGGGATTACGGGACTGGCGCCCTTGGTGATATGGGCTGTCACCTGCTCGATGTTCCCAATTTTGCCCTGCAGCTTGGGGCGCCGGTGGCATTTCAGGCCAGTTCGTCGCTGGTTAATACCGAAAGCGCTCCTGTTGCAGCAAAGGTTTCCTATCTTTTCCCCGCCCGTAAAAATTTGCCGTATTGCGCTCTGCCCAAACTGGAACTAACCTGGTATGACGGAGGTTTTATGCCTGCCCGCCCGTTCGGCTTGCCGGTTGATGCCCCGATGGATCCCGGTGGTGGTTTTATGCTGGTTGGTTCCAAAGCAATACTGATTGCCGAAAGTTATGGCGGCAAATGGAAGGTGTATCAAAACGGCGCTGAGGTTACTCCGGAAATCAGCGTGAAACATATCCGGATACCGGACGATCCACTGGGCGGTGGCAGGCACGAAATGCATTTTGTAAACTGTTGCAAAAATGGCGGAAAACCGGCTTCCAGTTTCGAATATGCCGGGCCTTTCAACGAAATGGTGGTGATGGGCAACTTAGCCATAAGGATGCAGTCGCTTCAGAAAACATTCCTTTGGGACAGCGAAAACATGAAAATCACCAACATTTCGCCCGATGAAAAGCTGGTTACGACAAAACTTTCTCCCTACACATCGGATATTGTTACCAAAAAAGTGGACGATAAATCGAAGCAACGGGTGGAATGGAACGCTCAGGAGATGTGCGAAGAATGGATAAAACACAAATACCAGAACGGCTGGAATCTTTAAGATATGGAGGGTGTTGCAAAAAGCCGGAACACCCTCCTTTTATTTTATCTTTCATGAACCGATTGTGCATCAACCACGGCAATGGCAACCATGTTGACGATTTCCCTTACCGAACTGTCGCGTTGCAAAATGTGTACGGGTTTATTCATCCCCATCAGAATAGGACCAACCGCTTCGGCTGTTCCCATTGACTGAAGTACCTTGTAGGTGATGTTCCCCGAACTCAGGTTGGGAAATATCAGGATATTGGCGTCGGAATCGCCCAGTTTGTTAAACGGGAAACGCTGTTGCCGGAGTTTACCGTTTAGTGCATAATTGGCCTGCATTTCGCCATCAACCATCAGATCGGGATGTTTTTCGTGAAGTATCTGAACGGCTTCCTTTACTTTTACCGGGCTTCCCTCGCCTTTGAATTCGCCAAAATTGGAGTAGGAGAGCAGGGCAATCCGGGGTTCAATGTTAAACCGCCTGACGACAGAAGCGGTTAAAAGGGTGGAGTCGACCAGCGTTTGCGGCGATGGGTTCATGTTAACCGTGGTGTCGGCCAGGAAAACCGGCCCCTTTTTGAAAATCATAATGTACATTCCGGCAATGTGGTTGAACTGTTTTCTGACGCCAATCACTTGCAGGGCTGGCCGGATAGTGTCGGCATATTTTCTTGAGAATCCGGAAATAAAAGCGTCAGCCTCGCCGGTTTCCACCATCAGTGGCCCGTAATAATCGCACTGACAGATTTTTTCATAGGCATCATCAAAGGTCATTCCTTTTCTTTTCCGTTTTTCGTAAAGAATGGTGGCAAATTGCTGTCGTTTTTCTTCGGTAATAAATTTTGGGTCGATGATGGGAACTTCTTCGAGCTGGAGTTGGTTTTCGCTGATTAATTCACAGATTTTTTCTTTGTCTCCCAATAAAATGGGAAGAGCTATTCCTTCCCTGACAACCGACTGGGCTGCTTTCAGAATTTTGAAATGACTGGCATTGGCAAATACCACCCGTTTTGGATCTTGTTTGGCTTTATGCCGGATGCCCATGAGCAGTTTGTTGTCCAACCCGAGGCGGTTGGTTAGCTCCAGGTTGTATTCCTCCCAGTTTTGGATGGGTTTCCGGGCCACGCCGCTTTCCATGGCAGCTTTGGCCACTGCTGTCGATACTGTAGTAATAAGCCGTGGATCAAGTGGTTTTGGAATAATGTAATCTTTCCCAAAAACAATGTTTTGCTGGTTGTATGCTTTGGCCACAATCTCGGGTACAAATTCCTTGGCCAGCTTTGCCAGCGCCCGGGCAGCCGCAATTTTCATCTCTTCGTTGATGGTGGTTGCCCGCACATCGAGCGCCCCGCGAAAGATGAAAGGAAATCCCAGTACGTTGTTGATCTGGTTGGGGTAGTCGCTCCGCCCGGTTGCCATAATAATGTCGTCGCGGGCCGAGGTGGCATCTTCGTAGGTAATTTCGGGATTTGGGTTGGCCATGGCAAAAACAATGGGATTGGCAGCCATGGAACGGATCATTTTTTTGGTGACAAGATTTCCTGTTGAAAGGCCCAGAAAAACATCGGCGTCCACCATGGCTTCTTCCAGCGTAGTGATGTTTCTTGAAGTGACAAACTGCTGTTTGATGGGGTTCAGGTCGTTCCGGCTGCGGTTAAGCACCCCTTTGCTGTCGAGCATCACCACGTTTTCGGGTTTTACGCCAAGCGTAAAATAGAGCCTGATACACGAAACGGCTGCTGCGCCGGCCCCGCTTACCACCACGCGGATGGTTTCAATTGATTTGTTGCAGATTTCAAGTGCATTCATTAAGCCGGCTGCCGAAATGATGGCGGTTCCATGCTGGTCGTCGTGAAAAACCGGGATGTCGAGTTCCCGTTTCAGCGTTTCTTCAATTTCGAAACACTCGGGCGCTTTAATGTCTTCCAGGTTAATCCCGCCAAAAGTTGGTGCGATGGCTTTCACCACCTCAATCAACTTTTTCGGGTCTTTTTCATTCACCTCTATGTCGAAAACATCGACATCTGCAAAAATCTTGAACAGAAGTCCTTTTCCTTCCATAACCGGTTTTCCGGCCATCGGGCCAATGTCGCCCAGTCCCAAAACCGCTGTCCCGTTGGAAATTACAGCAACCAGGTTTCCTTTCGCGGTGTAGCGGTAAACATCGTTGGGTTGTTTGTTGATTTCCAGACAGGGCTGAGCAACACCGGGCGTGTACGCCAGCGATAAATCGTATTGCGTGTTGTGCGGTTTGGTTGGAACTACCTCGATTTTTCCGGGTCGTCCCTTTTCGTGATAGTCGAGTGCATCGAGCCTTCGGATTGCTGGCATGATGATTTGTTTTTTTGATTAATGATCAATTTACGAAATCCATTTCTCATTTTCGACGATTTTTATCAGGGAATCAATGTCTTTACTGAAAACTTGAAATGGTTTTTATATTTTATTTAAATGAATTGGTTATAGCATCTTTCAAGGGTTCCGGGCTTTAAAGGCAAGTCATTCAGTAACCGGGCAAGTTGATTTTTTTCTTTCAAAAGTAATTCAGGGCTTAAATAAGGGAAGTCTTTACAGGTTTGTTCAAAAAATAAAAGTACGGTGCAGTTATTCAAAAATGAATTTTCGTATGTTATTTATTTTGAATGGTAAACATTTGAATAAGTTTCTGGTTAAAGGGTTTTGGGTTTGATAATAATTTATTAAATAAAGGATTGAGTATATGAATAGGTTTTTGTAAATTGTATATATGAAAACGAAAATATTAATTGTTGACGACTACAATAGTCGATCCTTAACAACCTTTCAAGCTGTTGATAATCAACAGGTGCATGCTGAAAACTAGTTGGTTTTCAGTGACATTTATTGCAGAAAAATGCCGAAATTGATAGAAAACCCGGTAGAAAATGTTAGGTAAATCACCACTGCAAAATCAGAAAAATTTGTTCCGTCCACTTTTGGTTGAGTTTATCAACCCGGAGCATTCGCTCGTAATGCTAGCCAACAGGATCCCCTGGAAAGAACTTGAGCAGGATTTTTCGGGATTGTATTCCCACACCGGAACGCCGTCCAAGCCTATCCGTTTAATGGTTGGGCTGCTAATGCTCAAGCAGGTTTACAATCTGGGAGATGAACCCCTGATGGAAGAATGGGTGCGCGATCCGTACTTCCAGTATTTTTGTGGCGAAGGCGAGTTTCAGTGGAAGCCCCCATGTGATCCGAGTGACCTTGTACACTTTCGTAAGCGCATTGGGGAAGATGGGGCAGCCAGGATTTTTAAGTTGTCGGTACAAATGCAGGGCAACGATCTAAAGTCGCACGATGTTGTAGTGGATACCACGGCACATGAGAAAAATATCACGTACCCGGTTGATTCCAAACAATACCGTAAAATTATCGACAAGTGCAATGGCATTGCCAAACGGGAAGAAATACAGCTCAGACAGAGTTACAGACGCACGGTAAAAGCCTTGCTGCTTGACCTTCGGTTTGCCCATCATCCGAAACACAAGCGGCTCGCTATCCGGGCACAAAAGAAACTGCGCACCATCGCAGGCCGGATAACCCGCGACCTTGAACGAAAAATGGGCGAAGAGTTAAGGGAACAATACCGGGAGCAGTTAACCTTGTTTTACCGGGTAATCAGCCAGAAGAAACAGGACAAAAACAAAATTTATTCACTACATGAACCCTCTGTAGCCTGTATTGCCAAAGGCAAGTCGCACAAACCCTATGAGTTTGGGGCGAAAGCCTCGGTTGCCTTTATACCGGGCAAGAACATCATTGTTGGGGTGAAAAGTTTTCAGGGCAACCCCAACGATACGCAAACGCTGGAACCTACCCTTGAAAATGTGCAGGAATCAACCGGGAGAACATACAAATACGCCATTGTTGACCGTGGCTATCCCGGCAAAAACAAGGTAGGGGAAACTCAAATTATCAGGCCGGGATCACCCCGGGCAAAAACAGAATACCGGAAACGGTGGATGCGAAAGAAATGTCGCATAAGGGCAGGTGTGGAACCGGTGATCAGCCACTTGAAATATGATCACCGGATGATCCGAAATTACCTGAAAGGAACAGTTGGAGATGAAATGAACCTTTTAATGGCGGCTGCAGCTTTCAACTTTAAAAGATTGCTCCGAAAAATCAAACAGGAAATTATTTTTGCCCTTGATTTGTTGATGCAAAAACTATTGACCCGAATTGAAGAATGCTCCAGGCATAGATCTTCTATCGAGAAATTGAGTTGTTAAGAATCGACTACAATATTTTCAGAAAGGGATTAAAGTTATTAATTGAAGGATACGAAAATTTTGAGGTAGTGGGTGAAGCATCAGGGGCAACCGATTTGTTCATTTTGTTAAAAGAAGTTGTGCCCGATGTTATTGTGATGGATATTATGCTTCCTCAAAAATCGGTTATTTCCATTTCAAAAAAACTGCACCGCGAATATCCTAAGATCCCGTTCATTATCACAACCGTGAATGTGATTGAATATACCATTCTGGAATGTGTGATTAACGGGGCCAGTGGTTTTTTATGGAAAGAAAGCACACCCGATGAATTGATTACAGCCATCCGCACTGTTGCTTCCGGCCAGCGCTTTTTCAAAATACCTGTATCAAACCTTCCGGTTGCCGATACCGGGTATAATCATAAAGAACTGATTCAGGAGGTAAAATTTCCCGAACTGAGCGGTAGGGAACTGGAAGTGTTGAAAAACTTCGCCGAAGGTTTATCGTACAGGCAAATTGCCCAAAAAATGAATATCAGCCCCCGTACGGTCGAATCGCATAAA
>CAZHKI010000068.1:0-12058 GCA_964533365.1 uncultured Maribellus sp.
TGGTAAAAACCACCATGTTTAACGGCGTAAACCACCCGGCTATCGCCATCTGGAAGGAAAACGGCACGCTGGAAACCGTACGGAAATTTGGTTACGAAGATTTTAAGGGAAAATTGTCATAAAGTGCTATTTTCAAAATATCTTGTTAAGGTGAGATGAAGGTTTTATAAAGAGGTTGTACCGAAAAAAGTCATTTACTTTTGACGTTTTCCGTCATTTCGTGAGATAAAAATCACGCTATCATATAAAAGCTACAGAACTAAACGATGAAAAAACTATCAATCCTTGCTATTATTAGCATCTTCTATCTTTCGGCTTTTTCGCAGAATCAAACCAACGAACGCGCCCGGTGGTTTACCAACGCCCGGTTCGGGATGTTCATCCACTGGGGCATTTACAGCGGGGCCGAAGGTTTCTGGAAAGGGGAAAAAATCAGAAACGACAACGATTACGCGGAATGGATCTTCTACCGCAACCGTATCGAAAAAGAGGAATATGTTACGCTTCTCGACCGGTTCAACTGGGATGAAATCGATCCGGAAGAATGGGTAAACCTCGCCAAAAAGTCGGGGATGAAATATGTGACCCTCACCGCCAAACACCACGACGGATTTGCATTGTGGAACAGCGAGGTAAGCCATTACGATATTGGCGACTACACCAACCACCAGCGCGACATTGTAAAGGAACTGGCCGAAGCCTGCAAAAAACACGGATTGAAAATGGGTCTGTACTATTCGCACTGGGTCGACTGGGAGCACGAATTTGGCTGGGATCACACCCGGGAAATCACCGGACTTTCTCCCGAACAATACGACCAGTACTGGCAGGAGAAGGTAATTCCGCAAATGCGCGAACTGCTCACCAACTACGGCGAAATTTCCCTTTTCTGGTTCGATATGTGGCTCGACCACTCCGAAACAATCGTTACCAGAGAACAACTTCTTCAGCTGAAAAGCCTGATCCGCGAACTGCAGCCCAACTGCCTGGTCAATTCGCGGCTGGGACTATCCATCGAAGAAGATCCGGACATCGATTTTAAAACCATGGGCGACAACGAGCTGGGCAGCAAAAAGGAGGAATTCCCATGGCAGTCGCCTGCAACAGTGGCCCACTCGTGGGGATTCCACGCTTCCGACAACGAATGGAAATCAACCACTACCCTGCTGAAGTCGCTCATTGGAAATGTAAGCCTGAACGGCAATTTTCTGCTAAATATCGGGCCGCGCGCCAATGGCGATGTCCCCTTCGAAATCGAACAACGGATGCTGGAAATGGGAAAATGGCTCGAAATTAACGGCGAATCGATTTACGGCGCCCAGGCATTCGACCTGCCCAAAGACCAGCACGACTGGGGAAAAATCACCTGCAAAAAAACGGGAACAGGCACAAACCTGTACCTGCACGTATACAACTGGCCGCTGACCAAAGAACTCAGTCTGACCGGCATCAAAACAAAACCGGAAAAGGTGTACCTGCTGACCGATAAACAAAAAACGCCACTCCCCTTTTTACATTCCGATGTTTTTACAAAAATTCAGCTACCGGAAATCCAACCCGACCCGTATGTTTCGGTAGTAGTAGTCCAATATTCCACCTCTCCTGAAATTGAAGAAGGACTGGTTGCCCAAACCACCGGTGGCGGTTATTCACTGTTCCCGCAGAACCAGTTTCCGGCCGACAAAAACCTGGCAATCCACAAGAAGGAACGCGGCGGAACAATCCCCGAATATGTTTCCGTTACCGAAAACAAAACATTCCGCTGGAAAATTTATGTAGACGAGCCCGGCGATAAAACAGTTGAGGCCTCCTACAGTTTCCAAGGAAAAGAAAGTAAAAGCCGGATTGTAGCAAAATCAGCAGGAGCAGAACTGGAGCACAACATTTTCCCCACCGGTAAAACCGTTGGGGAACCTAATTCCGACTGGATAATCGACAATTTTAAATCCACACGGATGGGAAAAATTTATTTCCCGGAAAAAGGAATTTACGACATTGAAATCGGGGTAATTCCAGCCA
Source organism: uncultured Maribellus sp. (assembly GCA_964533365.1). GTDB lineage: Bacteria > Bacteroidota > Bacteroidia > Bacteroidales > Prolixibacteraceae > Draconibacterium. The sequence goes on from CAZHKI010000068.1 coordinate 2,020, forward strand.
AAAAGGAAGAAGTCAAGTTTCAGTGGGTATGGATTAAATAAGGAAATCACAACTCAAAACGCTATAAAACAATACAATAGCACTCAATTTTCGATTAAATATCTTTTCAACAATTGTTAATAACTTGCGTTAATACATCGTGAATATAAACATAGCACAAACTCTTGACACAGATTTAATAATTATTTAATTTTGGTATATCAGGTGAGCGATAAAAGACAGCTCTGAAAGTGTGGAAACGGGAAAAGTTTCTTAGCCGAAACCGGAACCTTTCACTCCAACCTTCGGGATGGCACACCAAAAGAGCCGAAGTTCGAACAAGATAATCTGGAAATCAAAGTTCGTTCAATCATCGGAAGAAAACCAGAAGTTCTTTACAGATTGAGTCATCAGGCAGGAGTTAATGAAACTTCGGTTTCATAAGCCATACTGCACAACCGGAAGGGATAACACCCCGAAAGTTGATTATGGAATGTAAAATCCGAAAGGAGATTACAGGAAATACTGACAGACACTTCGTCCTGGAAGGTATCCGGTATACCGAACGGAATACTTGGAAGGTTTAGCCGTAGAAAGCCAAACCGGAAAGTAAAGGGCCAGAATCAAACCGCAAGGAATGAGGAAAGCCGGTCGTAATAACCGTAACCTGGCGCAAGAGGACACTCCGGTGGCCTTAAGTGAATGGGAGCTATTCGTAACAGAGTAGTTCCCATTTGTGTTTTTATACCCCTGGCTACATGTTCTTCTTATTTAAATCATTTATGAATTACCCTTAAACTCACAAATTTTGATGTTTCCAGGGATTACCTTTTTCAAAAAATAAGAATTTATTTACGGAAGGACGCTATTCCCTTAAATCGTTAAATCAATCATTTCGTAATTAATGTTACGACAAAAAAGAAATTGAAGGAGGCTTACCCTGCCTCCTTTTTCTTTTACATCCGTTCGGGCATTTCAATTCCCAGCAGGTTCATTCCCGTTTTGAGGACTTTCCCAATGGTTGCCGACAAAACCAACCTGAAATTCCGGGTAATTTCATTGGGTTCAGCAAGAATGGAATGGTCGTGATAAAACTGGTTAAACTCCTTCGCCAGTTCAAAACAATAATTGGCAATTACCGCCGGACTGTAATTCTCACCCGATTCATTTACAACACCGGGGAAAAGGGAAATTCGTTTCAGAAGATCTTTTTCTTTAACCGACAAGGAACTCAGATTAAAAGAATGGTCAAATTCAATTCCTTTTTCAGCAGCTTTCCGCAATACGGAACGAATACGGGCATAGGTATACTGAATAAACGGCCCGGTGTTCCCGTTAAAATCGATGGATTCTTCGGGATTAAAAAGCATGTTCTTTTTCGGGTCTACTTTCAGAATAAAATATTTTAAAGCGCCAAGCGCAATCATCCGGTAGGTTTTTTCTGCTTCTTCGTCCGAAAGGTTTTCCAGTTTTCCCAGTTCAGCAGCCATATTCCGGGCAACATTCACCATTTCTTCAACCAAATCATCGGCATCAACAACAGTCCCTTCGCGTGATTTCATTTTACCTGATGGCAATTCTACCATTCCGTAAGAAAAATGGTATAAATCCCTGCCCCACTTGAAGCCAAGTTTGTCAAGTAAAACCGATAATACCTGGAAGTGATAATTTTGCTCATTGCCCACCACGTAAATCATTTTATCGATAGGAAAATCGGAAAAACGCATTTTTGCAGTACCAATATCCTGAGTCATATACACCGAAGTACCGTCGCTGCGCAAAAGAATTTTCTGATCGAGACCGTCGCCGGTTAAATCGGCCCAAACCGAGCCATCTTCTTTTTGATAGAAAATTCCTTCAGCCAAACCCCGCAACACTTCTTCCTTTCCTTCGAGATAGGTTTCCGATTCATAGTAGATTTTATCAAAATCAACTCCCAGTACTTTATAGGTAACATCAAATCCCGCGTAAACCCAGCGGTTCATGGTTTTCCACAATTCGACGGTTTCCTGGTCGCCGGATTCCCACTTCCTCAGTAAATCGCGGGCAGCCAGAATCGAGGGAGCCTGATTTTCGGCTTCCTCTTTCGCCATCCCTTTTTCCATCAAATCAGCAACCTCTGCCTTGTAATGTTTGTCGAATTCCACATAAAATTCACCCACGAGGTGATCGCCTTTCATCCCCGAGTTTTCCGGTGTTTTGCCGTTTCCCCACTGCTGCCAGGCATACATCGATTTACAGATGTGAATACCACGGTCGTTGACGATGTTGGTTTTGATAACCTTGTTACCGTTGGCTTTCAAAATTTCAGCGATGGAATGTCCGAGAAAATTGTTGCGGATATGGCCCAAATGCAGGGGTTTGTTGGTATTGGGCGACGAATATTCAACCATCACATTTTTCGAATGGCTGCATTCGGCTATTATTCCATAATTCTCATTTTTGAAAGCGTTTTCAAGAACATTGAGCCAGTATTTTTTACTGATTTCAAGATTCAGAAATCCTTTAATTACATTGAATGATTCAACCAAATCAACATGTTCCAGCAGGAAACGACCCAATTCGTCAGCAGTTTGTTCGGGCGATTTTTTTGAAAATCGCAAAAACGGAAATACCACAACCGTTAAATCGCCTTCAAAATCTTTACGGGTATTTGAAACCTGAATCAGTCCGGGTTGCGGTTCAAAACTGTACAACTCTTTCAGGGCATTTGCCACTGCATTTTCAATTATTTGCTCAATGTTCATTTTGAATTCCTTTTTAAGAGCGACAAAGATAATATTTTACCTTTTCTGAACAGAAAGAAACCGGCAGGAAGATGGGAAATGGCAACTAACATTCACAACTGGCAGTCGGAATGCTTTCAGATTCGAATTGAACGGTAACATGAGCGATACCAAATTCGTCGTGTAAAATTTCGCTTACTTTTTTGAACAGATTACTGGTTTCCGAGATTTTTAAATCATTTTTCAATACCAGGTGGCATTCAAAATGAATGAGTTTATCGGTCAGTTTCCAAAGATGAACGTGATAAATTCCTTTCACGATGTCCATTTCCATTAACCGCTTTTCAATTTCGGCTACATTTATATCCACTGGCGCCATCTGCATTAAAATGGTAACCGATTCTTTGAGCAATTTCAGCGTATGAACAAAAAGATAAACACTGATCAGGATGGTAACCAGCGGGTCGGCCCAGAAAACTTTGAACGTCCAGATTAACACGGCTCCGGCAATAACCGCCAGCGAGGTCAGCGCATCGCCCAGTAAATGCAGGTAAGCTGCCCTGATGTTGATGTTTTTATCTTTTTCGTGTTCCAGAATGATAACCGAAATTCCGTTGGCAAACAATCCAAGCAAACCAAGCCAAAACATCCAGCGGGGATCAACTTCACGAACATCCAGCAACCGTTCCACCGATTCGAAAACCAAAAAAACCGATATTCCGATCAAAACAATTGAATTGATAAATGCAGCTAAAATTTCGGCACGTTTATAGCCAAAAGTCGATTTTGCAGTTGCCGGTTTCCGGCTCAAAATCTGGGCTATCCAGGCAAGAACGACTGAAACCGTATCGCTCAGGTTATGAATGGCATCTGAAATCAGCGCCAGGCTTCCTGAAACGATTCCTCCGGTATTTTGTGCTGCCGTTATCAACAAATTTAAAATGATTGTAAATAAAAGCTTTGGCAGCGAAACCTGTGCATTATGATTTAAATGATCCATCGTTTTCTATTTAAAACATAACATATAAAAATTGGTTTAATCATCCTGGTAATTATTATATTTAAGTGCTGAAATTTTCAATAAAATGAAGAATTATTTCCTAACAATAATCGCGATCGTTACTTTTTCCGGGGCGTCTTTCTCACAAGTGGATTATGAATTAAACCGGGCTATCGATCTGTTCAGACAGAACAAAATTGCAGGTGGCGAAACCAAAATCCAACTTTATGAAAACGATATTCAGGGATCTCCATACCTGTGTGAGGAATTCATAAACGGAACGGTATTTACCACATCGAAAACCAAATATGTGGATGTCCCGATACGTTTCAACATATACAATGACGCTGTCGAGTTTAAAACTGCCGAAGATCAAGTGCAGTCGCTGGCTGCTCCTGAAATTGTTGAAAAAATTGAATTGGGGGAATACCAAATGGCTTACATTCCTTTTTCGGTATTGAAAAAAATCAGGCGCGGATTCTTTATTATTCTTGAAGAAGGAAAAGTATCGTTGTACAGCCGTCCGAACATTCTCTTTATTAAAGCTACCGAACCCGGGCCTTACCTGGAAGCACAGCCTGCACGGTTCGAACGGAAACCCGACACTTTTTATATCAGGGTGGGAATGGAAGACGCGAAATTGGTTGAAAACAAAAGGGATCTCCTTGATATTTTGCCTGACCATGCTGAAAAACTGGAAGAATTCATCAAAAAAAACAAAACAAAATTTAACAATGCCGAAAGTTTGAAGGAACTGGTGAAATACTGCAATTCGCTTTAAAAGATTTGCTCAGCATACCAACTGCCACAAATGTTTTTACGTTTTATACTCACAGAAAAAGCACCAAATTCCATTCTGACACCCCAAACAATGTTATTCCGGACAAAGCTAAATCCGCATGTCTGTTATGATTTTAGCAAATCCTCCAAAAATGTAAAATAATTTTGCTCCATATGTAACATTGAAAATTTGGGATCGTCATTCAATCAGAAGTTTTAAAAAAGTTGGAAACACTTTACAAAAATATTCATCAGGACATCATCGACGGGTGCAAAGAGGGAAACCAAAAGGCACAGTTTCAACTGTACAAATTGTATTACAAAACCATGTACAGTGTGAGTATGAGGATAATAAACGATGAAATGGAAGCAGAAGATGTAATGCAGGAAGCCTTTTTGAGCGCTTTCGAAAAAATTGACACCTATAAAGGGGAAGTCAGTTTTGGCGCCTGGCTCAAAAAAATTGTGATAAACCGTTCTTTGGATCATTTAAAGAAAAAGAGGGTGAAATTTGAGGAGGTAACCGAAAAAACGGAACGGATTCCCGACTACCAGATGGAGATAAAAGAGGTGGACGTGAACCAGATAAAAAAAGCAATTCAGCAGTTACCCGTCGGTTACCGGGTGGTTTTAAGCCTTTACCTGATAGAAGGATACGACCACGAAGAAATCAGCCAGATACTGGAAATCAGCAATTCAGCTTCGCGGACTCAATTGCTCAGGGCAAAAAACAAATTAAGGGAACAGTTAAAAGACAAGGAAATTTTTTCATACAACTGACCATGAAAGAAAAAGACAACATAGAAGAATTAATCATCAAGAATATCGACGGGTTAAATGACTTTGAACCCAGAGAAGGCCATTTCGACCGGTTTGAGGCAAAATTAAAAGTTCAGCACAAAAGAAAAAAAATAACGCTGAACCAGGTATTGAAAATTGCTGCTGCTGTTGTTTTCGTGCTGCTGGCTGCCAACCAGGCTTTCCTCTATTTTTCGCCGGGCAATCACCCGTCAGTTTTTTCAGCATTCGGCAACGACGAAGTTACGCTGGCATCGGTATCGCCCGAATATGAAGAAGTTGAGTTCTATTACACCAACTCCATCAACGTGGGATTGTCGCAGTGGGAAGTGATGAAAAACGAAGGTCTCATATCAAACGAAGAAGAGGAAATGATGCAGAAGGAACTGGCTGAATTTGAGACTATGTACAAAACTCTTCAGCAAGATTTGGCGTCCAATCCAAACGACGAACGGGTTATCAATGCCATGCTCGACTATTATCAGTCCAAACTGAGTGTGATCAATATGATTGTTGAAAAACTGGAAGAAGTAAAACATCAAACAAATACTAGTCATGAAATCAAAATGTAAATGGATTTTCATTCTGCTTTTTCTGGGAATTATTATTCCCGAAATGAAAGCCGAAGCCGCAGAAAAAACAAAAAGGTACAGTGAAAAATGGCCTGTGAGCAGTGTTCAAACCCTGCAGGTCGTTAACAAGTTCGGAGAGGTAAAAGTGAACAGCAGCGGGGGCAGCGATGTAACCATTGATGTGCTGGTAACAGTGGAAGCCACCAGTGAAAGCCGGGCCAGCGAACTGCTGAATATGATCAGGGTAAATTTCAGCAAAACCGGAGGAACGGTAAAAGCTGAAACCGAAATTGAAAACAATTTCAAAAGCCGCCAAAGGTTCAGTATCGACTACACAGTGAACATTCCAGCCGACAAAAACCTGAATATTTCCAACAAATACGGGAATACCATTGTAAACGAGCTGAGTGCCAACGGAGATTTTAACATCCAGTACGGCAATTTTACCGCCGGAAAACTGTTGGCCCCTGCCAATGGGTCGATGAAGGTCAACCTGGCATACGGGAAAGCTGAAATCAGTTCGGCATCGGATATCAACGTGGACGTGAAATATTCGACTATGAATTTCGGTGGAATGAGAAACCTCCAGTTACTTTCGAGATATACTGTTGTGAATATTGAAAAGGCTGCCGCAATGAAGATTGATTCGAAATACGACACGTTTTCGTTCGAAGATGTGGAAGCGTTGGAAGCCAGCACAAAATACAGCCACTTCAAAATTGCAACGCTGAAAAAACGGCTGAAAATCGATTCCGGGTATGGTGGTATCAGGGTTGACAAAGTGTCTGACGATTTTGAATCAATTGACATTCAGAACAGCTACGGACAAATCAAACTCGGCCTCGGCACTGCCGGTTACTCCATCGACGCCAGTTGTAATTACTGCGGGATTTCGTATCCCGAAAGCGAATTCAGCGGAAACCGGATGAACGAAAACCAAACCAAAACCATCATTGGGAAAGTTGGTAAAAAAGACGGAGGAAAAGTATTCATCCGCAGCAGATATGGTGAAATCAAACTCGACGAATAATAATTCAAAAGGTTTCAGATATTTCAGGGCTGCCGGCAAATCCGGCGGCCTTTTTATTTTCAGGGATGGCGAAATGAATCAGGCATTTTCAGGTATTTTCCTGTACTTTATTCAAACCCGCATAAACACACAGTTTGTACAGATCAAACAAAAACAGTCGCGGATGTTGTCCGGTTAAATTTCGTTCGAGTCTTCGGGAAAAAAGTCGGAAGAAAAGCCGCAAAATAGCTGGTGAAACTATCCTGGAAATTTGACGGTAGCGGTTAAGAAAATGAACTTTTACAATAAAAACTTTATCGCCGACAAGCATCTTTTCGCTGATAAAGCGGAGGTTCTTCAGAGCAGTTCTGGTTTTCTGCAGAAAAATTTCAGCATCTTCCAGGCCGGAATGTTCCACCGGATTACAGATGTGGCAGATTTCAACATTCGCCATAAATAAATCGTAACCAAGTAACGTGTCTTCGTGACCGTAATCGCGGATATTTTCGCGGAACCGGATTTGTTCAAATACCCTCCTTTCAATCAGAAAATTGTTAGACGTAATAATAAAGCCCTTTTTCAGGTTTCTTTTTCCTGCAGGAACCGCTTCGCGGCTGGTACCGTAATACCACCGCAGCAATTTTCGCGGATCGGCCGGTTTCTGGCTGCTGTAAACCGTACCGCCGCACAACACGCCATTTTCCTGGACATGCTCCAGATAAGAAGCAAGGTAATTATCGCTGACCAGTTTCGAATCGGCATCAATAAACAAAAGATATTGAAAAGCAGAATCATGCCCCATTTGGTTCCGGATAACAGCGCGCCCCACATTTTGTTCCAGTTCAGAATAAATAACGTTCGACAGACCGGCAATTTTACGGTTCTGTTCTTTGAACCAAACCTGTGAACCGTCATCGTAAATCCTGATTTCATAAGGAATTTCCAACTTTTCAGCCTGATTTCTCAATTGAAGGACCAAATCGGCAATTTCGACGTTATAAACCGGAATGTTTACAGAAAGCATATTATTATTAGTTTGGATTGAAACATAGCAAAACGAATAATACAAAGGGGAAAATAATTATTGCTAATAGAAATATTATTCATTCTGAATCTGAAAAAATAATTGTTTGAAATTACAGAAAGAATCCGTTTCATTCGTTTTTCAATTGCTATTTTTGATAAAACTTTACTTTGAACAAAATATTATAGCATAGAAAGACGATTTCAACATGAAAACAAAATATATCGTTCTGGTTTTTATTTTGATTTCCGGTATTTCATGGGGACAAAATTACGCGATACAGGTTGAACTGAAAGGCGCAGCAGCCAAAGAAATCAAACTGGCTTACCACTTTACCGGGAATGTATTTGTGAAAGACTCCATCCTGCTCGACAGCAAAGGGATCGGAATTTTCAAAGGCGACAGTTTGTTACCTCAAGGCCTTTACAAGATTTTTCTGGACGAGAAAAATCATTTTGATTTTCTCATTGGCGCCGACCAGCAGTTTTCACTTTATAACGACTCATTTTCTTCAGAAAACCTGAAAATAACCGGTGCTGTGGAAACCGAAGAATTTGTCAAATACATGATTTTCCTGAAAAACCTGCAAAACAGGGGGACAGAAATCAGAGAGAAAATGAAAACTGCTTCGGAAGACGAAAAAAAGAAACTTCAGGAAGAGATGGCCGGGATAACTCCAACGCTTCACGAATACTGGAAATCGGTCGAAAAAAAATATCCCGGCACGTTTTTAGCCAAATTTCTGATGGCAAACCTGGTCCCAACGCTCGACATTTCAACACTGCCGCAGGAAATCCAGCGCAACGACTCGCTTCTTCTGCTCGCCAGGTTTTATTATCAGAAAGAACATTTCTGGGATCATTTTGATTACACCGACGAACGTTTTCTTTACACCCCGCTACTGAAACCCAAACTTGAAACCTGGTTTACCAAAGTGCTTTACCAGGACTACGACTCGATAAAATCCCAAGTTTTCAGTTTCATTGAAGATGTGCGGCCCAACAAGCGGATTTTTCAATATGTTACTTCGTGGTTTCTCAACAGCGCCGTTAACAGCAACATCATGGGAATGGATGCGCTGATGGTCGATCTGGCCAAAACATATTATTTATCGGGCGAAGCATTCTGGGCATCAGAAAAAACCATGGACAACATCAGGGAAAATGTGATGTTTGCCGAAAACAACCTGATTGGAAAAACCGCTCCCGATTTAAACCTCGAAAGTGTGGACGGCGAATATTTCAGACTTCACCAGGTAAAAGCAAAATATACGGTTGTATTGATTTACGAACCCGAATGTTCACACTGCAGTGTTTTTGTCCCCGAATTTCATAAGACGGTATATCAGCCTTTCAAAAACAAAGGCCTCCAGGTTTATGCCATCTACTCGGCCAACCATAAAAATGAGTGGGTCGATTTTCTCACCAAACACAACCTTTACGACTGGATAAATGTATGGGATGAAAACCACGTTTCGCGTTTCAAAATTTTATACGATGGAAGGAAAACACCCGGCGTTTATGTACTGGATGAAAACAAAACCATTGTTGCCAAAAACATTTCGGTTGAACAACTGAAACGGTTTATGGAACATGAACACAATAATTAATTCAATTATTCTGAAATTTAACAGCGCCGGCAGGCACCTCCTGCCCGACTGATATAAATTTCCTCATATCTTGAGTGTTGGCAAATTCAAGCGAAATGTTTTGGCTTTTTTCACCGTTTACAGTAATCCTTTCCCCTGAATCAGAATTGAAACTTACATTTTTCACGTTCACATTTTTACTGTTCAGTAACTCAAATGCCGTTTCATTCTTCGTGATTAATTCCACATTTTCGATGGTCACACCGGTGGCGTCAATGATGGTGAACCCATTATCGGATTCGAGGAACATACCGGAAAGGATAATGTTCTCTATGTTCATTTCGGGCAACCCTTGCATAAACACGGCCTGCAATGCTCCTTTCAGGGTGATATCGCGGATGGAAATATTTTTAAACTGTGGCGTTTCTTCTGTCACTTCCAACGGTTGGGCAATACTGCCTCCACCGCCTTCGGCTAACATTTCCGAAACCGATTTTCCGCTGTAATACAAATCGAACGAGATGGCCATGGTGGGGATATCGGTCATGCGCACTCCGGAGATG